>JAUXSJ010000048.1 GCA_030679615.1 Parachlamydiaceae bacterium
TGCGAAGGCCCTGCCTTCGCTTTTTTATGGTTCGGATAACCGCTTTTATAGCTTTCAATGTTTTTTATGAACCGATTCAATTATTTGAATATTGTCGTGATCATCATGTGCTTCTTTAGATTGAATTCATCTAGTCGAAAATGACACCACATCATCTAATATTCTATCTAAAAAAAAGCGAAGGCTGGGCCTTCGCACTCCAAAGAGTATCCTGAGATATTTTCTAGATATAAAAATTAATTTAGAACGAAATCCCAGCTGATAAAGAAACACCATCTAAGCAAAGGTCGCCATAATCACCTAAACGGTTATGATTAAAATAGCGATGTTGTTCAAATGCTAATTCAAAAAATACTGTCCATTTGTTACAGAAACATTGTTCCCAATTCACACCTAAATAGGCATCTGTAACAAATTGACAAGAATGAAGATGTGATTTTTTATAGCATGAATTAGACCCATTTAAAAAAGAGTCACTTCCATGAAATTTTATGTTATAATGCCCATACAAAGTAGATACAGATACGCAAGCAAAAACACCAAAACCACATCCAAGATCCCATCCTGCTTCCAATCCTAACAACGGTCCAACACCTTTAAATTTTTCTTTATTGTTTTCTTTTGCATAAAAGAAATCAGTAATAGCTAAATCCGATGAGCTGTCATAAGAACCACTTGAATAATCGCTGCTTGAAAAAGAAGAAGAGGAACCTGATGTAAAAAATGTTTTATATGCAATGCTAGAATTCGATTTCACTTTTTGATTAATTTCAGCACCACGTACCCCTATAAAAGGTCTAATATTAAATGAGTTAAAACAAATGTTTCGTCCTATGACGACATCAACGACATCAAAATCTAATTTCCAATGAAAATCATCATGATGTTCATTTTCATGAAGATGAGAATGAAAATGAGTCCAAAATGCTGCAATATCCCAGCTTTGACGACCAAATTCATAACCTGTTCCGATGCGAAATCCGGGATCCCATCTAAAATGTGGATCCTTGCTTTCCCCTTTAATTTTACCGAAAACATCACCACTTGATGAGATGTAATTGTTAATTTCATGAGGAATACATCCACCGGCAAAACCGCCTTGCTCTGGTCTCAAATATAAGATACCGGCACTAATAAATCCCCTGCCCCAACAAGACGGTGCGCAACAAGATGATTCACAAGTGGGGGCACATGTATAGGAAGACCCACACTCATCGCAAGATGCAGAATCTGCATATGTTTGATTTCCAACGATTATAAAGATCGCCGCTATTGCAACATGTAACATTTTGAAATACTTCATATAATTTTTTCCTTAGTATTTGACTATAGGATCCTTGTAATAACTAAATGCGCTGAAACAGCTTCTGTTCCACCTGCTAAAGGCGTTATTGTTAGTGCTGTCGTCTCTGAAGCAGGATTTCGCACAGTTAGGATTGAATTAATTACAGTTGTTTGCACTATAGCCATTCCAACGATCTGCGAAGTGCCTGTTGCTCTTCCAACAACTGTATATGCCAATTCTACCGCTCCTGCACCAGAATTAAGAGTTAAAACCAATTGTCCAGCTTCAGTCACACTGACTTGAAATAAGACATGATAGTATCCAATGAGTGCTAAATTAAAAGTATCTGCACCAGTACGAACAATGTTTGCTCCACTATTAGGACCATCATTTGGAAAATCAACATCTGCTCCGGCGGCTACAGTTGCAGCGTTATCTGGGGGCATTAATGCATAGAAATCGGCAAAATCTAAGATTCCACCTGTAGGTCCTGTAGGCCCTGAAGGACCAACAGGGCCAACAGGACCTGGAATTCCGCCTGAACCAGGAGGTCCAGGAACACCAGCGGGACCTTGAGCCCCCGCTGCGCCAGCAGGACCTGTTGGTCCTGTTGGTCCACCTATTCCATTAGCGACGATAACTTGAGTCAAAGCTTGTACGAATAAAGGGTTGGTAAGGTTAGCAATAAGAACTTGTTGTACAATTAAAGGGCGAACTTCAGGTAATAACAACAATCTACCTTTAAGAATTAATTGAAGATCCTGTAATAATTCTGCCATTGTTCTAGGTCTAGATGAACCGCATCCTCCGCAGCTAGCTTGAATAGGTGTGTTTTCTTTAGGCTTAAATAAATGGATGTTTTGATCACTAGGGGTATTTTCAAGTGCTTCAAATGCATTTAAATTCACAGTAAATATTAATAGAAGTGAAAATAGATATTTAGTCATTTGAATCCTTTTGCTAATTGGCAATAAAATGTTTTAATTCTAACATTTATTGATTAATAAAAAATTTGTCAAATTAAAATTTAAAAAAATAAATTTTTAAAATTTTGGTTGATAAAATAAATTTAAAAATTTTTCTTTTTTTTGACTAAGGTTATAGATTTAACTCAATAAGTTGAGAATATTCTAATGAATTAATGAATAAACGATGGAATATAATAAAAATTAGGCGAAGAAAGAACGGGAAAATAACATACGCATCAATCTAATTCATGCCAACAATAAAATAACATGATAGGCAGGAGAAATTGCCCTTAAGTTGATGTGCCTTCCCGACTCTGCGTTAAAGATTCGGCACAGAGTTATATCATAGAGGTATCTTAGATTCATGCCAAGGTTTTTACGGCTTCAGAAAAGACAGCCATAGCAACATGTGAACCTAATGGAAATGTGTTACCGCGGCACAGCACTTTCATAACTTGATGAGACACGAACCAAGGAACGGTACGTGGAATAACAGAATTATATATTTCGCAGCTTTTTTTTAATGTT
>JAUXSJ010000049.1 GCA_030679615.1 Parachlamydiaceae bacterium
AGCGAAGGCAGGGCCTTCGCACTCCAAAGATTGTGTGTTCAAATGATGAAAATTTGACGTCTTTATTAAATTGTTTTATAATTAGATTATAATTATTTGATGTGGTTTTTTTTGTTTTTATAAATTAATTTGTTTTTATAAATAAAAAGAAGATTAATTGATTCTGAATCGTGCTTATCAATGTTAGGATTGATATGTCGAATTCAATGGATTTTAATCAAGCATTCATCGGTTCCTTAAGACATGTGCGTCACACGGATGATTTTGTTCGCGTCATAAAATCTCAGTCCCTTTCCGGTTCCCCTTTACAAATTTTTGAAAATGAAATCAATAAATTGATTCAATCAGCAGCTTCTGCTCCTCAAAAAATGATGTCACAGAAGTTTAGCGTGATTGATACTCGCAGTTACCTTGGTGAAATTAAAGGTTCGATTGATACCGTTCTTCTTTTTTTCAATTCTGATGTCGGTAAAAACATTTTTAATAATCAAAAATTAGCTGAAGTACGATTAAAATTATCAACAGAATTAGAGCTTACTGGAAAACAAATAGAAAATGAGCTTCGAGCCAACGATTTTGATACAAGTTCATTTAAAGGGGTGCAATTGCGTCAGATGACAGAAATTGCACAAAAGATTCAATCCGATCCTAAAATCATGAACGATCCTCTAAAAATCAAGGAAATTCAAAAGAAATTCATTTATCTCACCCATGCAGCACCAGAAGAAATCACTTATTTGCATAAATTAATTGTAGTAAACTCTTTTTCACCACATGGAATAAAATTAGTAGCTTACACACAATTATTATTAGTATTACCTAAAGAAAACAGAGGAATGATATTTGCTCAAATCATCGAAAACAATTTTCTTTCTTCTTTGGAATCGTTTAAGCAATTTCCATCGAGATTTTTAAATCTGCCAATCGCAAATCAAAAATTACTGGCTCATTTAATGATAGAAAAGGCAGGTGAAGGAGCTAAAATCCAATCATTTCTTTCATTAATTATAAACCACTTTTGCAAAGAAAAAAATCTGTCTCAACTTCTTCAAGAACTAAAAGAAGATCCAAAGTTTTTTGATGATTTGCTTAAAACCTTAAATTCAGCGATTCAACCTTCACATGGTCAAAAACTGATTGAACGCTATTTTGAAGACGCAAATTTATTTAAGAAGTGTTTGAATCTTTCAGTTGAAAATCCCTATGCTTTAGAAATTTTGTGGAAGGAGCCCAGCCTACGTCAACAATTTGAAAATTTTACTTTAAGTCAATATCATCACGAAATGCCTTTATTAATCTCATTAATTAGTGTGGGAGAAACTCCACTAGTTTCCAATATATTTAAATTACTTGAGGATACCGTAGAGCATAAAGATCGAATATTTCTCAATTTGTTAGATCTGTGCAAGGGTGGATATATAAAAGAAGCTGAAGGTTTATTAGAAAAATTCTATCAATCTTCGAACTTAGAGGAAAAAGAATTTATTTACCAAATCATCTTGCAAGGAGATTCTCAAGTTGGTGGTGCGATTAAAAATTTATTGATTTTGTATGAAAAAAATCCTTTAGATAGTCTTTTAAAAGAATTTCATCTCAATGGTTTTACTCCGATGAATCTCAATTTGCTTCTAATGGCTACACGTGGACATCAAGCTATCGTAGCAGATATAATTGAATCATTGAATCAACCATCTATTGAAAATGTAAAAAAGCGTGTATTAAATGAAGCAATTAATCATGGAGATATTGAATTAGCTTCGGTACTCTATAAGGATACTCAACAACGGGTATGGTCTTGGGTTGAAAACTGCTCTTTTCCATTAACAGCCATTCAACTGCGTCAATTATACACTGTGCATTCAGACCTATCTATGTTCAAAGAGGATTCTCAAGAGGTTCTTTCAAATGAAATAAGAAAACTGATTGCTAACGAAAAACAATCAGAACGATTTTTTGAAAAACTTACCTGTATACAGCTTGGTCTGATTGATCGACCAACTTTAGGACTTGTCATAAATCTAAATGTTCAAGAAGTTGTCTCAAATCGATTAATGAATGAATGGAAAAACGCTAAAAATAATCCTAAAGAAATTGAGAATGTGATTATTAAAACCATCTTATCTTATTCTGGAGAGTTAAATCCTAAGTTGATTGAATCCTTGCAAAAAACATCTTTTTACAAGTCTTTAATCGAACAAGTAGATTCTGAACGATCGGCTCAAATTGAAAGAGTTTTAAATGCTTTTTCTATTAATTCTGAAATGACTTTACGATTAAGCGCTTGTCAAGTTCCTAAAAAAGGAAGTTTTATGCATCAATTGATGCTTCGAGAATTAAATCTTCCTGTCCAAGGTCAATTAAAAAGACGAGATATGTATCAAATTATCATTCATGGATTAATGACACCCACTCGACAAGGGAAAGTGGGAAGTTGTTTTGCTACAGCATATGTGAGAGAGCAAGAAAGATGGACAGATGGTTTAAAACAAATTTTAGAAGATTACATCAGCATAATCAATCAAGGGGAACTTAAACGAACTGTAGGTCCTTTAACCCGCAATTTTCCAATGAATCGACAAATTTTAGAGTCAGATTTATTTAAAGGGGAAAACTACTTAAATAAAGTAAGGGAGTTTACAGTTGCCTCAATGGGTGTTTCAGTTAATAATGAATTGAAAAATCGATTTTTAAAAGAATATCGAATCACTGGAAATCTCTATCAATTCATTGAGAAAAAACTATCTTCAAATCCTTTAAAAGAACAAATATTGGAAAATTTGAAACAAATTTCAATGAATTGGGCAAAGCAAAATATCATCACAAATTTTTCACCTTTGAAAACTTTTCCAAATACTGATTCCTTAGGTGTTTGGATATTAGCAGATAAGAAAACAGGTGAATTGATTGAAAGTGTTCAATCATATAAAAAAGTTCACGAGAGTTGTTTAGCTCATGTCGTGAATGATTTGAGAGAACAATTTCCTGAACAATCTCTTGAAATAAAAAAAATCTTTTCTCAAATTAATATCAATGCTGTGGATTGTGAAAAAAAAGAAAATGGTTTTCCTTGGATATCCTCTAAAGGGGGTGGACAAACATTTGTAGTTTCTCAGCGTTATGAACAAAGAAACGTTTATCATCTCAGTAGAGAGAAAATATTTAGCCATAAACAATTTATTGAAAGAATATCAAGTTTTTATCATGGGTTTTCTAATGAAGTCCAAAGAACAGCTAGTAAGGATAGTTTATTTGCATTAGGTTGCGATAATCCTGAATTTTCTCATGCATTTTCTGTTACTCTTAAAGGTTTTTATGATAGCGAAAATAAAATAGATCAATGGATGAATGATCATTCAATCTTGCATTCGAAACTTTTAAATACGCAAATTCCTAATGACTTGAAAAAAAAATTATTTCAAAATTTAAAACAAATGATGTCATCTTCCCATCCTTTGTTATTTCAAGATGAAAACATTAAAAATTTAATGCAATTAGAAACAATGGGTCAAATTTGGGATAATCTTAAAAAAATTGCATTAATTAATGGATGTGATTTAAAAGAAATTCAACAAATGGAAGAAAAAATTAATAGTGTATTATTTAAAAATTTTAATATCTGGAATACTTTTGGTCATCCTTTAATTTTAATAGACAGTAATTATCAAGATAATCCAAAATGGGCAGTTGGAATGAGTGTTGGATCATCGCAATTTTCAATTCACCGACTATCCTCTGAAGAAAACTTTATTAATATTTTTCCTTCTCACAATTTGATTAACCACCCTTTTGAATTTAGACATTTCATCCCTATACCCAATTCTTTTGATTTAATTAGGTAATCAGAAGTCTATTGCTGTCAACTTAAGCAAGACTGCGTTTTTTAGAAGGACCATAGGGTTTTAGGCCAAGCTTCGACTTGTCGAAGCTTGGAACAATCCTGCGATCTTTCTAGAAACGCAGCCATGCTTAAGTTGACAGCCTGAATAAAAATCTGAAGGAGTTTTATGATAGATTCAAATGTTAATCCCATAAAAAATAGCATTCCTTCATTCATTGAAGAAAATGGACAAGCTTTTGTTTATTATAAAAATGAAAATTGGGACAAATCGCGTTTGTTTTCTTTAATTGAGAAGTGTCAAGAATTAAAAGAAAATGCCACTTTACTTTCTAAAATTGTTTATTATTTATTATTAAGAAATGATTACAATGAAATTGAAGATATGGAAGATTTTAAAAATTGGTACTGTGGTCGAATAGATTTAGAAAAAAAAATGGATTTTGATTCAAAAGATCAAATAAAAGTGACAGATTGTGGAAGTCCAAATATTTTGGAATCTCTTCATGAGCCAAAAATTGAAAATCATGAATTAGAATTTTTTGTGACAGATGCATCGAATATTCCGTGTGTCGTGCACGTACCATTAAATGGACCAAAGGTCACTTGTGGTCCTTTGAATATTGAAGAAAATACAGAAGAAGAGGAGATTGAAGAAAAAATTTCTTTACTTTAAGCAACCATATGAATTTTTCTCAACAATTAAAAAAACCGTTTATTAAGCCAGTTTTATTATCTGTAGTGGCTTGCTTTCTTTGGGGAATAATCTTTTTTGCCCCTCTTTTTTTAGAAAATTTTTGCTGTATTGATATTGTGTTAGGGCGTTATTTTTTTTACGGCATCCTTTCTCTCAGTTTTTTAATCTTCTTTTTCATTAAGAATGAAACAGATTTTCTAAGTTACTGGAAACAAGCATTATTGTGCGCATTGGTCATGAATTTAGGCTATTTTTCTGCACTCGTTTTGGGTATAAGACTTTCGGATCCTTTTTTGATTACTTTAATTGTGGGTTTAGCTCCCATGGTAATTACAATTGTGAGCTGTTGGAAAGACCAAAAAGAAAAATTAAATTTTTCTCTTGTTTTTCCTGCGTTAAGTATTTTTTTAGGTTTAGTGATGATGAATGTACAAATTATTCAAACTAAGTGGGATCAGTTAAGTTGGTTAGAGTATGTTGAAGGAATTGCATGCGGTCTTATTTCGTTAGCTGCCTGGACATGGTATGTGATTTTTAATAATCATTTATTGAAAAAAAACCCAGATTTAAATCCGCATCATTGGACGATTTTGATAGGTGTCATGACTTTATTCATTGCAATCATGGGAATAGGAATCAGGTGGTTTTGGATAGCTGATGAAGAAATGCATTTATTTTCTTTTGAAGTAGAAGGTAAACTATTTTTTGCAATTAGTTTAACCTTAGGGGTTGTATGTTCATGGCTGGCTTTTACCTTATGGAATTTAGGAAGTGCTCATTTGCCGGCAAAGATTTCAGGGCAGTTGTCAATTCTCGAAACTTTATTTGGGCTATTATTTATTTATAGCATTAAGTTACAATGGCCAACGATTCTTGAGGTTGCGGGAATTTTATGCATTTTGGCAGGGATTTCGGGTTCATTGATTTTGCATTATCGCGAATCTGAACCTGTGCAAACAACAAGCGACGTATGATGAATTCATCATACATTTTGGAGTGCGAAGGCCCTGCCATGACACATCTTTTTGTTCACAACAACTTGATTAACAATTGTTTTGTAACTCGATAGGCCGTTACTTCTCGAAACAATTTAACG
>JAUXSJ010000050.1 GCA_030679615.1 Parachlamydiaceae bacterium
AGCGAAGGCAGGGCCTTCGCACTCCAAAGAGAGTTTTATGTCTTTGTAAGTTGGATTTTGACATTTAACATGGATTGAATAGAAAAAAATCGTTATTCTATTTTCAACTAAAAAATCAAAATAAACGAAAATATAATGGAAATTTTTCTTCCTCAACTTCTCGATGGAGAAGATAAAAGCTGCCCTTTCATCAACTGCTTGCGTAATCAATATAAACATTTACGCAAATGGGCAAAGAGAGCTAAAACCGATTGTTTTCGCATTTATGACAGAGAAATATCTCACTATCCTCTTGCCATTGACTTATATGCTGGAAGATTTTGCATTCAATATTTTTCACCAACGAGGGAATTGAATGAACCTGAAGAAACCTTAATTCAAGATGTTAACAAAAAGCTCAAGCAATTATTTGGAGTTTTAGAAAAAGATATTTTTTGGCGAATAAGAGCAAAAAATAAACAAACTCGACAATATGAAAAAATTGATCATACTCAACATTTTTTCGATGTGATTGAATATGGAGTAAAATTTCGCATAAATTTAGAAGACTACCTAGATACAGGTCTTTTTCTAGATCATCGTGAAACTCGACAAATTGTTGCAAAAGCTTCGAAAGGAAAAAGATTACTCAATTTATTTGCCTATACATGCTCTTTCAGTGTACATGCAGCAGTCTTAGGAGCATGTTTTACCAAAAGTGTCGATATGTCGAATACGTATACAGCATGGGGAGAAGAAAATTTCCTTTTAAATGAATTACTCCTGAAAAATAATGTTGTGATTAGAGAAGATTGTCTTAAGTTTCTTGATCAAGAGATCAAAATAAAGGAAAAATACGATGTAATTGTCATCGATCCTCCAACTATTTCTAGATCTAAAAAAATGACTCAACTCTTTGATATTCAGATTGATTATATCGAACTTATTAATAAATCCTTAGAACTACTTTCAAATAGCGGAACAATTTATTTTAGTACAAATTCTCGACGTTTTAAATTTGATGAATCTATTTTTAGTCATTGTGGGATTCAAGAAATCACTGAAAAAACTATCCCCATTGATTATAAGAATAAAAAAATTCATCGATGTTGGGAAATTACAAAATAAGGTTAGTATCTGTTTAGAAAACCCAGATTTAATGACACATTATAACCTAGAATTTATTCTGAGATTGTTTTTGCAAGCTTTAACCTGCAATTCCAGTTAAGATTTATAATTTCCTGTCATTAGATTCTGGATTTTCAAACAAGAAGTAACTGTACTCCACACTAAATTCTTTTACACTTTTTTAGCTCCAATACCCTTTCTAACTTATTTAAAAACAAATAATCAGCTTCCTTGTTTTATAAACTCATTGGTTAAAAACCTTTCTTTGATTACATTTTTCTTTTTTTATCCTGGAGATTCAAACATGTTCATCGACAACCATCATCTACCGCCTTTGCTTTTTTTAAATTCAATCCAATCCAATAGTGATTCAATTCCAGAAATTAACGCTCACTTATGTCAAGAATCCCCAATTATTTTTCAGTTTTCTGATTCAGATAAAAGATTGCATGAATTTTATCAAAAAGGAATCTGTGATCTAAATGGAAAGGCAACCGAAGCCTTTAAATCTCTCTCTATTTGCCCCTTTAATGAACATAAAGACTTTTCAACAGCCATCCCTGCTATTCATGAGGCATTAGCAGAAAACAAAACAATCAATGCACGAGTTAAAATCACAGAAGGGGTTTTTTCTGAAATAACTCTAATCACTTCATTAAAAGAACTCTTTAGTCATGTTATTGAACTGTCAAAACAAAACGAATTAAACATAAAAACCTTTCAAATTATTGACATTTATTTAATCGGAAGTTCAACTTTTCCTCTTCTTGGAAAAAATATTTTCGAATTGATTACCCTGCATCATTTCAATCATTTATTTTCAGATTCAGAAATCAAAGATTGGTTTAAAAATATGGAGCACTTAAATCAATTTTTTAAGCAAAAAGGAAATGATTTAGATACTCGAATCATTCTTTCAAGTCATCGCATTGACGAAGCCAGTGCTTTAAGCGATGCTTTTGTTAGTTTTTTATCTAAAAAAATCCCCCAATACGCTCGTTCTATTATTCGTCCTCATTACCCTGAATTCTCAAATGAACAGGAAATGCTGCAGTCCTTTTTTTTATCCTCTTCAGCAATAAAAAATCGAAAAAGGGTTAATGAATCCCATTCTGTTTTTGCGCTACTTGCCATTAATACAGCTCCGCAACCCATCGATATTAATTGCGTAGGTTCAGTCATTGATGAAACAACCAAAGAATTACACCCACTTTTAGAATACCCAAATTTAACAAGTTTAAATTCTCTTTCAATTTCGCTCTCTCGATTTCTATCTAATCAAACTCAAGAATCTTGTTTTTTTCATTCTCATCCATTTGGAATCCAAGTTCTTTTAGACCTTCTTTTTAATTGCTCAACACCAACAACCTATAATCACTTTGGATGGAGATATTTTTTAAGAAAACATCACCGGATGACTCATCCAGAAGATGAAAAAAAAATGATTCAGACAGTGATGCAATTTAGATTAAACAATGATTTTTCTTTGATTAATAAACATAAATTCGTTCCAAACCCATTAGATTCAGAAACATTGGGTGGATTTATTTACCTTCTTTTAGCCAATGATTTTGTGAAAGTTGAAACAGAGGATCCATCCGACCCTTTTATTTTATCTGAATACCTTTTTCGGGCTTGTTTATCATTAACAACTTATTCAGCAATGAATGACCAAGATTGTAAAAAACTATGGGAATGTGTCGATCAATATTATTGGGATCCACTTCAACGTAGCTCAAATATTGATTCTATTTGTCATGCAATAAAAGATGCGATCTTAAAAGACAAAATCCCTTTTAGCGTATTATCCGCTTACACTAATATTCTCGGGTACTTATTCTACCCAACTTCAGCAACAACCCATTGTCACACTCCTGTTATTGCTTTAAAAAAGCCGTTTTCAGTTTTTCTTCCCATCCAATTGATAAAAGATTGTGAAACAATCGATTATTATTTTTCCCTCCATTCATTTCCCGATTCTTTGAAAAAAATATCCACTTTTTTTATTCATTCATCTGAAATTTCTTTCATTAATTTTCCACTGAAACCCTACTTTGATCGATTAAATATCAATTCCAATATTTCAATTTCCATAGAAAAATTGATTTTTTCTCATTCTTCGCCATTAAAATTGATTGGTTTACAACTTTATCTTTCTATTCTACCAAATTCTGAATTTTTCTTTACCAAAGTCATTAACCATCTTCCAACCATTTTCATTTATTTAGAAACATGGCAACAAAAAAAAACAATTATTCAAACTCTTCAATATATTGCTGAGAATAAGTTTGAGGAAGCATTACCTTTAATAGGTAATTTTCATCAATTTAATTTTAAAGAATCGTCTCATGAGCATTGGCTAAGCTTACTATTAGAAGTTAATACACCGCATTCAATAAAAATTGGTTATTCATTTTTTAAAGACCACCAATCATACTTTTTAAAAAAACAACTAAACCATTTAAGCTGGAAACTTTTTCAACATCTTTTACTAATTGATTTAGATTCTTCATTTAATCTTTTTAATTTTCTAATGAAAAGATTTCCATTACCTCCCAAATATCAATTTATTGGTGCTTTTATTTCTCTTAACAAACAATTTGAACAATTAAATCATCATATTCAATCTCATACACAACTAAAAATGATTAATGCTTTTCATTTATTTTTCGATATTCCAAAAGAGAATGTTTTATTCGAAGATGAAAATAACAAATTAGAGTTTTCTACGACATTACACAGCTATTTAAAGACACTGAATTCTGCCGAGATTCATGAAAAAGATATGGATTATTTCTTATTAGAAAGTAGCCGTAGAGGATATTTAACAAGGGTTCATCGGAAATCTCTTTGGAGCCTCCGCCTTGAACAGCTTATTCAACAAAAAAGAGCTTATGATGCGTCAATTTTTTATTTATTAACAATCGAAAATAAATGGATTCAACAAAATCAAATCATTTTAAAATCAGCTTTTAAAAATTACTCAAGTGTTATTAATGGACTGTTGAAGGAAAAACAATGTCAATTAAGTCGATCACTTTTAGCACAATTGTTTGAAATATCTCAAACAGATAAACCTTCTGTATCCATCTTTGAACTTTTAATCAATTTTCTGAAGAAAAATTCAAACAAAATTTTAGATGTAAATGACCAAAAATTGATTGAAACAATTTTTCTTTTCGCGAGTGATCAAGACTTAATGAAATTAGAACCAACGTTTTTAGAATATTTTAAAAGCATTTTTGAAACAATACACCTTGATATCTTCCTTTCACATCATGAAAAAAATTCCGTTTATCAATTTTTTGATCAGATATTAATAAATTCTAAACTCATTCAGGTTATGAATACTTCAGCTAAAAATTGGAAGAAATTACTATTAGAATATTTAGATCATTCAGAAAAGCATTCTCCGTATCATCGAGGACCACAGCTGTGGTTGATTTTTGACACAATTATCGATCTATCAAAATTATCTCATTGGAAAAATAAAAAACAATTACTTCTATTTATTGATTGTCTTTTAAACTTACTCACCTCATCATCACAACCCCCTAAAAAAATACTCACATGGTTTGAAAATTCATGTAAAACGATTTGTCATCATTTATATGAAAACAAAAAATTACAAAACCTCAAGACCCTTTTAAACTACATTTTAAATAATCAATTAACTTTTTCTTTAATTGAAAATTATACATGGAAAGCTTGCACTTGCGATCCTTTATTAAGAGACAAAAACGACATTGAATTATTTTTATCTATAAATAGCTCCAAATTACAATCCATCATTCCAACTAATGAATATCCTATCCTATGTGATATCTTAAACGATATCATGGATTCCTATCCCACAAATTCTAAAGCTGCGGAATGGATGGATTGGGCATATAAGAACCAACATTTATTTAGTTCTATTAATATCAATGTTTTATTTATTAAGTATGTAGATATCTTACGTAGTCAATCTTCATACAAAAAAGCATTTGAAATTCTTAAATTTTTATCTTCAGAAGAAAATTCCCTTCAAAATAAGATACAAGAACTATTATGGGATACATTTGAAAAATTACTTCAACTACTACCCAAAGAAGAATTTTCAAAAATTACTTTAAGTTATCTGAACAAAACAAGCGTAGAAATT
>JAUXSJ010000092.1 GCA_030679615.1 Parachlamydiaceae bacterium
TTCGCTTTTTTTTCAAGAGAGAATAATGATGATGCGGAGTTCATTTTCGACTCGACCAATTTAATCTATAGAAGCGCAAATGAAATTATAAAATTGGATATCCGAACCATAAAAAAGCGAAGGCAGGGACCATCCTATTACCCATAAATAAAACACAACTAATTATGATTATGAATAGCTTTTGAATCGCTCTGACGAGCTCTATGCCCTTTTCATCTTATTCCCACAGTTCCCTCGTCGCTCGTAAACTCGCTCTTCGGTCACAGTGGGCTCTAAAAGGAGTCGTCCTACGGACTCTAAAACATGTATATAAAATGTTGTTTAGTTTACAAGGGTGCAATTTTAATATGTTCTTGAGTCCGTAGGACGACTCCCATTATAGCCCACAGTGACTGAGGAGCGAGTTTACGAGCGACGAGGGAACTGTGGGAATAAGATGAAAAAGGCATAGAGCTCGTAGATCGATTCAGAAATTATTTAGAGTTAAATACATAGGAACTTACGGGTAATACGATGGGCCCTGCCTTCGCTTTTTTTAAAGGGAATTTCTATGTAATATGGTGTTCATTTCTGACTCGATCCATATTCTAAGCTATAAACGTGGATATCCGAATCATAAAAAGCGAAGGCAGGGCCTTCGCACTCCAAGGAATGTTATGCGGGCTTTACGATATAGATAAAATGTTAATTCTTAGAATCTTCGATTTCTTCATCATCCCAATTATCTTCAAACTCCTCAAAATCATCATCTGCCTCATTATATACTTCATGATCGGCTTCAAAATGAGCTTGATTAATCTGTTTCTGGCTAGGTTCAGAAGTAGATTGAGCAATCCGTGATTGTTTTTCCAATCGCTCATGCTTATCTTTTTTAGTTTTTCCTTTTAAGAATATGTTGATTGGAGCACCTGTAAAGCCATATTCTTCGCGAAACTGATTATAAAGATATTTTTTATAACTATCGAGCATAAGGCTCGGATGATTAACAAATAAAATAAATGTAGGGGGTTGAACGCCAACTTGAGCCATGTAATAGATACGCAATCTCTTTCCTCCAATCATTGGAGGATGATTTCTCTGCATTGCTTTTTCAACAAATTTATTGAGCTGGTGCGTCGTGATACGCTTCAATGAGTTTTCATAAACTTCCTTGACAACTGGGAAGATTTTATCCACATTCCTTCCCAATTTAGCAGAAGTAAAAATCTTTGGACAGTGCTTTAGAAAAGGCACTTCTTCTTCTACACTTCTCAAGCAATGTTCCATGCGGAACCCTTTAATTAGATCCCATTTATTAAACAAAATGACACACCCTTTGCCCGCTTCTTCAATGCGATTAGCAATGCGTTTGTCTTGTGTCGTCATTCCATCTTGAACATCTAACATCAATATACATAAATCTGCTCGTTCAATAGCTCTATCAGTACGAATTGCTGCAAATTTATCTACAACTTCATGTTCTCCACCTTTACGGCGAATCCCGGCAGTATCGATTAAGGTATATTCATTTTCATCATGCAAGAAAGAAATATCCACGCTATCTCGTGTTGTCCCAGGTATTGGACTCACAATGCATCTCTCTTCATCCAATAGATAATTAACGAGTGATGATTTACCTACATTAGGACGTCCCACAATGGCAATTTTCATTGCTTTCGACTTTTCTGCTTCTATTTCTTGTTTTGGAATCTTCTCAAAGGCGACTTCTAATAATTCTGCAATATGCCAGCCTTGAGCAGCCGAAACAGGAATCATTTTTGTAATTCCTAAAGAATAAAATTGATGAATTAAATCAATTTGATTGTGATTATCTATTTTATTTACAGCGATACAAACAGGTTTTTTTGTTCGAAGTAAAATGCTTGCGACTTCTTTATCTAATTCAGTCAATCCAATATGACCATCAACAACCTGAATAATCGTATCTGCTTCTTCAATCGCAATTTCTGCTTGGCGTTTAATTTCTTCATTGAAGGGAACTTTTGATCGAAGATTAATTCCGCCAGTATCAATGACTTGAAAAGGCATACCAAAAAAATCACTTTCGGCATACAACCGATCTCTTGTAATTCCTTCGGCTTCATCAACAATTGCGATTTTTTGTTTACAAATTCGATTAAAAAGTGCGGATTTTCCAACGTTTGGTCGTCCAACTAAAGCAAGTTTGGGTAGGTGATTCATTTTTTCACTTAAATTTCTTTTTTAATATGGTTATCTTATAAATAATTGGATTAAAAATATACTTTTTAATTATTTTTAATTTACAGATTCAAAAATAATTCCACAAAGTATATAATGAAATTTAATAATATCAATTTAACTAGTTAAACTCAAATTATCTATGTCTCAACAAATTCTTCAAGATGACATCTCTTTAACTTGTTTCAAGAAAGACTTTGATCGCTATTCTTGGAGTGGGTTGTGGGCAGATTTAATGAGTGGTTTAACGATCGCCATGTTAACTGTTCCGCAAGCATTAGCCTTTGCATTAGTGGCGGGACTTCCCGTATCCACAGGAATTTATGCTTCCATTTTTTCTGCAATTATTGTGGCATTTTTTGGTTCATCAAGACATTTAATTGTGGGTCCAAGTAATGCTATCGCCATTTTAATCCAAGGTGGAATTGCAGAAATACTTTTTACCTATTATCGAGATGTGACGGGACCGGCTCGAGATGAACTTGTCTTACAAATATTAACTCAATTAATGTTACTGGTCGGGGCCATTCAAATTCTTGCAGCATTGTGTAAATTAGGGAGACTAACCCACTTTGTAAGTCACACAGTGATAGTCGGTTATCTTTTAGGAGTCGCCTTTGCCCTGGCAATTAATCAAATGTTTCCTTTACTTGGAATGTCTGTGCCCATGAATGTTTCTTCTCTTTTTGAGAGAGGCTTGTACATTATGACTCATTTGACCTCCATTCATTGGCCAACTGCCGTAGTTGGTGGGATTTGTTTAATCTTACTGCTTAGCTTGAAAAAAATCAGCAAATCTATTCCAACCGGTGCAGTCATGTTGGGAATTGTTGCTTTAGTTGCCTATTTTTTGGATTATTTTTTTAATTATTTTGTTGCCAATGGATTTCAATTTTTTGACTGGAATTACATTGAATCAATTTCTAGCGGAATTACAGTTGTTGGAGATACCCGAGGTGTCGGATTGATTCCACATATAGATTTTCCTTATTTTGACCCTGGAATTATGAACAATTTGTTGCCAGTCGCCTTTGCGATAGCCCTATTAAGCGTGATGGAAGCAACGTCTGCTGCAAAAGCGATTGCTTCAAATTCTGGTCAGCATCTTTCTACCAACCAAGAAATTTTTGCACTAGGATTAGGAAATTTCTTTTCATCTTTTATTTTTGCGATGCCTGTATCGGGTAGCCCTTCAAGAAGTTCATTAAATTATGAAAATGGAGGAAAAACTAGATTAGCTGCTATTTTTAGCGCGATTATGGTGGCATTCATTTTCTTTGCATTTGGATTTTTAATTCGACATATCCCCATTGCAGCATTTGCTGCATTATTAGTGTTATCATCAGCTAGTATTGTGAACATGAAACAATTAACAATTTGTTTAAAAGCCACACGTTCCGATACATTTGTCCTTATATTGACATTTCTTTCCTGTATATTTTTTAGTTTAGATATGGCCTTTTATATTGGAGTGATTTTATCTATTACTCTATATTTAAAAAAAGCAGCAATTCCTCAATTAGTCGAATTTAAAATGGATGAAAACGGAAGCCTCCATCGAATTGAATCTGATCAAGCTCATGAGGCTCGCGAAATACGCTTAATTAAAGTCGAGGGTGAGTTATTTTTCGGCGCTGCCGATGTTTTCCAAAGTACTTTAAAATCTTTGGCTGAAGATGACCGAACAACAAAAGTGATTATTCTCCAACTCAAAAATGCTCGTGATATTGACGCCACTTCATGTTTAGCTTTGCAGCATTTATTTCACTACTTGAAAAGTTCTGGAAGGTACTTGATTGCATGCGGCATTACCCATCAAATTTGGGATATTTTAAGCGATTCCGGCATGGTCGATCTAATGGGAAAAACCCATTTGTTTATTTTCGATGAACGAAACCCAAATTCTTCGATTCAAAAAGCTTTTACAAAAGCTTATGATTTATTAAAGACAGAGACAGGGACTAAAGAGGTCGAGGTGTTTGAATCAATTCCAATACTTGCAAAAGAAGAAGTGTTGCCTGAAACGGCTTAGACCAATAAATTAATAATCTTTTATTCCAATCTTGTTTTTTAATTAATTTAAAGTTATTGTAGATTCTCTTTAAGTCTTGTTAGATGTTTTTTCATCAAATTTAAATTAATTATCCCATAATATTCATGAAAACAAAAATATTATATTTTTTCCTTTGTACACTTTCTTTTCACATAAATCTTCGTAGCGAACCAGCGAAAGATTGTACACTTTCTGAACCAGAAAAATTCTTGAATAGTCCATATACAGCTAAATATGCACTACAATATAAAAAAATTATTGAAAAAATTTTTTTTCGAGTAAATCAATCCATTTATCGAGTTGAAAATTGTTTAGATCCCATAAAACTGTGTAGTATTGAACACCTCGATAAAACAAAATATTTGCTTCAAGAAATAGCAATAGATATAGAAAATTACGAACAAGAATATGTAAAAGAGCATCATGGAATTGCTCTGGAGCTAGCTAAGAATTTTTATTCGGAAGCCGAAAACCAAAATAATTTTCTTAAAGGTATTCTAAGTGATGGCGCTCACAAATGGCAAATAGAATATTTTCAATTAACAAAAGCTACAATACAATTAGCAGATGAAATTATGAATTTTTTTATTAATACTATCAAGACTTACATTAAATCTGTTAACTTTGTTATATATTTCATTCCAGTTTTCTTCTAAATTAATTCCATTGGTGTCTATATTTATTTCTCTTTTATCATATT
>JAUXSJ010000097.1 GCA_030679615.1 Parachlamydiaceae bacterium
ACTTCCAATTTGAGAGAGATCTGGTTTATATAATTTTATAACAATTAGTTTGAACATGCAATGTCTTAACAAGAACACCTTTATCATCATCATCATGAGGATGCGTGAATTTTACATTCAATGGTCCAAAATTTACTTTTACTGTACCCTTGCCTATTGGTTGACCATCTTTAAAATCACATTTATAAATATGACCATTTGAAAATTTGACTTCTCCCGGACCTTCTAAATAATCATTTTTAAAAGTACCAATTTGAATCTCACCCGTTTTATTTAAAGTTCTCGTTCCACTTACAAAGGAATATTCTTTTTTATTATTTTCGTTATATGTTTTTATTTTAAAATGGCCATCACATGTAAATTTTTCACTAACATATTTCCCGTCAAGGCAATCATTCTTAAAAGTTCCTTCATAATACGATCCATCAGCTTTAGTGATTTTTTTTATGATACGTTCGCCGTTATTGATTTCTCCTTCCTCCACAGTACCATTGGATAGTTCTAATTTATAAGGTTGGTTTGGTCTACTTTTTATATAAGATTCGTATGTTTTGTAAGATTCATATTCTTTGGATTGTATTAAATCTTCTTTAATCTCTGGATCAATAAAAATTTTCTTAACTTCATCGTCTATGTATCCTTTAACTAGGACTCCCTCATTAAAAAATCCATATAAAGTTAGCTTTTCATTTTTAAAATACTCGGTTCCTGAACCGTCCAAGAGTCCATTTAAGTAAGTTCCTTCGGATTTATAAGTAGGAGAGTCATATGACCCCTCAATAAGTTTTCCTTTATCAAATTTGCCGACCGAAATACACTGACCATTTATTGATGTACCTTCTACTAGTAGACCGTCCTCAAAAGTTCCCTTATCTTCTCTGGTTGAATTCCACTTGATTGTTACTTCTTTACCTGAAATATTTTCATCTAAATCACCAGTATAAAAGCCTTCTTCACCATTCATGATTATTTTTCTTTCATGTGGAATTACAATAAATTTTTTATCATTAATGGTTTTTTCATACTTTAATGTTTTATCATCTTCAATATTGTTGCTAATTAGATGTTTTTTATTGATTTCATCAGAAGGTTTAGCGGGTTTTTCTTGTGGGTTATCATTTAGTGTATTTTTAGGTTCATTGATATTTATTGAATGGTTATTTTCTGTTGAGAGAATTTTAGTTGAGTTAATTTCATTTTTAGTAAATAAATTATTTAAATATTCAAAAATTGAATTTACTGCACTTGATATTCTTTGATATAGATGTAATATTTTTGTCTTAATGAAGCTTGGGGAAATATAGTAAGTTGGAAAGATAGATGGTGTTTTTTCTATAGGATATGACATTTTTTGAATCCTTGGAAATTTATAGATAAATAAAATAGTATAAAATTTCCTATAAAAAGTAAAGGATAATTTGATTATTGTTTGTTAATTAATAGTTGAATTAAATGACTTTAATTAAATAAATTCATTATAAATTTGACGTTTAGGAACATTTCTTTGTTCAGCGGCCAATTTAATGGCATCTTTTCTTGTAAGACCATATGTTTCCTCTATCCATTTAACATGTTCCTGGGGAGTCAATTGTGTCCATTGTTCTTCTTTTGAGTGGGTAGTTGGTGAAAAAAGTAAAACAATTTCTCCTTTTAATGGATGGTTTTTCCAGTATTCAATGAGAAAACTAGCAGAACCTCTTACAATTTCTTCAAATTTTTTAGTCAGTTCTCTTGCAACAACTAAATGACTATCAGGTTCAATTTTGTGAATTAATTCAAGAACATCGATTAAACGATGAGGGGATTCATAACAAAGTGTGGTGCCAGGATAATTAAAAATGTTAAATAAGCAACGTTTCAATTCTTCTTCTTTCTTAGGAAGAAATCCTAAAAATTGAAAGCGATCAGTTGGTAATCCAGAGCAAGAAATGGCTTGAATGGCTGCGCAAGGTCCTGGGATAGCCGTGACAGGTAATTCGTTTTCGATACATAATTTAACCAGGTCAGCGCCTGGATCAGAGATTGCAGGAGTGCCTGCATCTGAGATCAAACAAATGTTTTTACCCTCTCTTAGGTCATGCAGAATAGATTCAGCTGTTGAAGCTTCATTAAACTTATGATAACTTTTTAGAGGCTTTTGAATTTGATAGTGTTGAAGTAAAATTAAACTATGACGTGTGTCTTCACATAAGATATAGTCGCAGTTTTTGAGCGTTTCAATTGCTCTAAAAGTAATATCAGCAAGGTTGCCGATTGGAGTAGCGACTAAATATAACACAATGAATAATTAACCTTAAGATTAACGAAGGTGGCACCCAGATTTGAACTGGGGGATGGAAGCTTTGCAGGCTTCTGCCTTACCACTTGGCTATGCCACCGTTAAAGTGGAATTTATACACAAATTACGCTAACTGGTCAAGAAAAATAGTGTGAAAATTTATTTTTTAAAATTACATTTTAAAAAATTGCCTTCTGAAATGGTTTTAAGCTCATGATTTGGTGAGATAATTTTATCCAAAGACGCCAATCTTCTTTTAAATTTTTCTTTAACTCTTTAATTTCTTGTTTAATTTCATTTAAATATGCTCTTTCCGCTCTTTGAAGTCTTTTTTGACGATAGTTGTTCATTAAAGCATTTGTTTGAGCAATTTTATTTAAAATTCTTTCAGAAAGGATGTTAATGTTTTGCTCCATTTCATCTTTCTTGATGTACCAAAGATTGCACAGGCGATCGATAAGGATTTCTTTGCGTTCCGTGACCATGCGTTTTTTGATTGTGTATGCATCGATTGTTTTTAAACCTTCTGCAAGCTTAAATTTATGTAAAGTCCAAATGAGCCATTTAGAAGGGTCGAAATGAAACCAACGAATTCCATTTCGGTAATCATTTGCAAAAGTATGGTGGAAATTATGATAACCTTCACCAAAGGTCAATAAAGCAATCACATAGTTGTTAACAGCAGATTGTTCTTGGCTGAAGGGTTTATCTCCCCAAGTATGTGCTAAAGAATTGATAAACCATGTAAAGTGATGTAAAAGAAATAATCGAATTCCACATGCTACAAAAAAGGCACCTAAATAATCATCTAATAGCCATCCGGTAAAGACAAAGGCAAGGACATTTGTCAATAACATCAATATTTCATAATATTTGTGTTGAAACATGACGAGTGAATTTTTAAAAAGGTCGGGAACAACTTTTTGTTCAATTTTACGAGGTTTTTCAAGTATCCAAATAAAATGTGCATACCAAAATCCTTTTTTTATCGAATAAGGATCATTATCAGTGTCTACATATGCGTGATGAAGTCGATGATCGAAGCACCAGCGCAAAACGCTTCCTTGTGCAGCCATCGTTCCAAAAAAAAGTATAACAATTTCAACAAATCGATTGGCTCGATAGGTTTTATGCGAATAGAGTCGATGGTAACCAGCTGTTATACTTAATCCCGTTAAATACAGTAATACGAAGGAGAACAAAATCATTCCCCAACTTGGCAATGCATGAAAAAAATAAAAGGGTAATGTGACTAATAACAAGGTTTGATATATAATTAAAAATAAACCCGGACCCCAATTAAAATTTTTAAAATTCATTCAATGCCTCGTAAAATTTAATTTATAAAATTTCATAAACCTTTGATAGATATGAAATTAGAGTTAAATAATAAGTTAAACAATATACTAATAACAATCAAGTATATTTTCTTTTGCGATTATTTCAATAAATTGAATATAATCATAATCTAATACAAAATTGAATATAATTTGAATTTAAAATCAATTAATTGAAAATGATTAAATTATTTATTTGTTAAAAAGTTTATGGCGGAACAAAAACTACACTTTTCAAAAGATCCCAGCTCAGCTTTACGTACAGCAATTCGTCAGCTTGATATTTTTACATCGTCAAAATCTGCGCAATTTGAAGTGGATAACGATGGATGTATAAGGGAATCTAACGAGACAAAAATCCAGAAAGTGATTGCCTTTGCAAAATCATATGTTACACCATTTATATCTAGTGTAAAAAATAAGCGTGAAGTTGAGTTTGAACGATTGAAGCGATTGATTCTTGAAGCTAAAAATACCGTTTTAAAACATTCAGAATTAATTGAAAGTTTTAAGAAAGGAAATGATTCTCAAAAGCGATTTGCAGAATATGCGCTTACAACTCTTCAGCGTTATAATGCAACTGTTAGCATTGTCGATGAAAATTTTGAAAATCATTATCCAGATAATCAACGTCAGCAATTATTATCTGATCCTGATATTCGAAATCAAACGATTGAAGTTCTTCGTGAACCTGTTCAGAGAACTTTTTTAGAATTGAGTCAAGCTTTAAAAGTGGGTGGTGTAAAGAAATACCAATCAAAGCATAAGCATTTCGATCAATTTATGATAGATTCATTTAGAATGAAGGCCATTGGAAGAATAAAAACTTGTGTGGATTTTCAAAATTCTTTGAATCAAGTGATTAGCTTGATTCAACAAACAGAAATTGATATTCAAGCTTCAGATGAAAGTGAATTTATTCATCTCAACCAACTGATTCAAATTGATTCAGTTTCTTCAGTTTTATTTACAGGTAGTTTTAAAAGATATCGTCAAGCTGAGGGTCAGAAAATCATGGGCTTGCCTGTTTTAGATAGAGATAGTTTTAAGATGCAGATTGTGAATCTTAATAAGGTATAAATTTACTCATGGTTCTCAGGCCGTCCCGGCCTGAATCAGGCCGGGACGGCCTGACTACCATGAGTAAGTTTATGTCTTGTTAAAAATAAATATCATTCAGAAATTTCCATCTAAAAGAATGGTTTTTTTCTTTTTCTATAAAATCAAGAATCTCGGTTTTTGAAAATCGCGCAAACGACTCAATTTCATCATCTCTCAAGCGATACATTAAATGGCGTGTTTGAAGAGGGTTTAATATAAACTCTAAATTTAATCGACATTTTCTCAGCGTGTCATGTCTAAGTATCAATCTCAACAATCCACCAAAAATCATCAAGATTGGGAATAACTTTAGCCAATGCACCCAATGCATTCCGTGTCCTGTGGCGAGATAAGCCAAATCTGCAAAAATAACAATTCCTAATATAAGAACAAACAGTAAACTTTCTTTCGAAGATTGAATAAAAGGTCCAAACCATTGCCTGAATTTAGAAGTAGAAGACTGGTAGGCAAAAAACTCTTCAAATTTAGGTTCCTGATAAACCATCCGTCCAATATGAGCACATTCATGCATAAGAAGTTCATTACGATCATAAATTTTAAGATAAGTTGGTGATACACTAAATTGTTTTCTTAATTGAATAAAGGCGGATGTTGGGGAATTTTCATCCATTTGGAAAATCCATGCGCAGCCACCTTGCCAAGGTTTTAACTGATAATTACTCAAAAAAAGAAGAACCCATGATGGTCTTATCCCATACAGATCTTTTGTTTGTGGAAATGCATTTTCTAAAAATTTTTGAGAATTTTGATCCGTATCATCAAAAGGAAGTTCTATTTGATTATTTTTAGTGAGATGTTCTTTTAAAGTTAAGCAATAGTTAATGCGTTTAATATACGATTGTTCATCCTCATCAGGACCTGGAATAAAACCAAGAGAATTCCATTCTTTCCATTGATTTTGATAAGTATCATGAGTCATTTTTAGCCTAATAAATTGCAAGATTTTTATTATAATAGAATTTTTATAAAGGTTCAAGGAATGATTGAAAAGGCTTATTACAAATTTATATCAAGTATTTTAGTAGTAAAATAAACAAACCTAAGTTAGTTTTTACAGGTTTATAAGACAATAATATCATTTTAGTGAGGATTTATGGATTGTAGAATTGAGTATACTTTAAAAAGTACAGATTTATTTCATCACACTGCTCCACCAACATTTAAGACCAGAGAAAAAATTTGCCAATCAGCATTGGCAAAGATACAAAAAAACGCTGCTTTCAATAAATAAGTCTTTTGAAAATATAAAAATAAAACAAACTTATCCGATTTATGGCTATAAAGGATGGTATTTTGCGATATTAAGTCGAAAAAATCATTTGGGTAATGAGACTTATATTCGAACTGGTCGTTTAGACTATTGGAATTTTGTGAAAGTTTTAAAGTGTGCAGAAAAATGTTCAACAAATAGTGAACAAATTGAATGCGAGAAGTACTGATTGAATAATTTAAAAAAAATTTACTAAAAACTCAGAAAACATCTAGCTCTATTGCGAGTAATTCTGTCGCTGCTACCGCAGCTCAATTGGAGGTTGCAATTATACCCCAAGTTTCATTTCAGGCCTACCGGCCTTTCATTTCACATGGGGCTACATGCTTTCATCGCTATCGCGATTCATTCTGCTAAACATAAATCGGTTTATTGTGACTCAAATCGCGATAGCGATGAAAGCATGTAGCCCCATGTGAAATGAAAGGCCGTAGGCCTGAAATGGAACTTGGGGTACAATTGCAACCTCCAATTGAGCTGCGGTAGCAGCGACAGAATCACTCGCATAGGACTGAACAGTTAATGGTTGCAAAATTTAATTTTTTATCGGGAGTATATTGATGTCTTGCTATACAGAATATCACTTACATACAACACAGTATGTTCATGGTTATCCCGATCCATTTGTTTCAGAAAAAGGGCATAAAAGTGACTGCCACTCAGCATTAGAATTAATAGAGCGTTTACGTGTCTTAGGCGGACCAAAAAAAGAAGAGTTTAGGAATGTCTGGATTACAAAGCATTATAGTTTAATGAGTCGTTTGTTTTCTAATACTGCTATAGGTAAATTTTTTAATGTTAATAATTTCAGAGTAAATTATTACTCTAATTTATCTTCACGTAAATTTAAATGTTTACTAGAATGCGCAGATAATTATGACGTACATTATAAAGATTCATTATGTATGTATCGATGTATTGATTGTACAAGATCATAATTTTGAATAAGTATATTATCAGTTAATATTTAATTTTTACACACAATTTGAATCAAATTGCTTTTTATTTTTTGAGTTATAAATTTTTTTTTAAATCCTATGTAAGGATTTGAACATTTCACTTGAATGCAAGCAAAAATTCTGGCACGCTAGATCTATTGTTTTCTCGAAAATATCTCTTATTTTGCATTTATTCATTGTTAGGAAGGTTTTATGTTAACAAATGATTACGAAGAATTCTCTGAGAGTCAAATCAAAACTCTCAAAAGATACGTGACGAATACATCTAGTCACATTTTTGCGTTACGAAATCTTCCTGAGGTGATTAAAGGAGCACTATTTTCTAGATACTCTCGATCTAGCTTAGGCTTGCGATCACTTCTCTTAAAAGAATTTGTTTCAAACAACGATGAAGCTGCTTTTGAAACAATTGTGGGTAAGTCAATTGGAGATGATGAAGAAAAACAAGCTCATGAACAAATGGAAGCCATTAAAAAAGCTCAGGCTTTTTATGATCGTATTCTGGATGGTTATGGTGATGATTCGATTGGTGAACTGGGTGGAGCACATTTAGCAATTGAAAATGTATCCATGATTGCGGCAAAAATGATCGAAGATTGTCGAATTGGTGGATCGCCTTTAGAAAAATCGACTCGTTACATCTATTTTGATCAAAAAGTTAATGGCGAGTACTTATTCTATCGCGAACCCATTTTAATGACTTCGGCTTATCGAGATCTCTACATCGATAGTTGCAACATGCTTTTTGATACTTATAGTCGTTTGATCCCTCCCATGACGACCTTAATCGAACAAATGTTTCCAAAAGATCCTTTAATTTCAAAAATGGCTTATTCAGCTGCTTTAAAAGCAAAAGTATTAGATTGTTTAAGAGGGTTATTACCTGCGGGTACCTTGACTAATATGGGTATTTATGGAAATGGCCGTTTTTTTGAACAATTGATCCATAAATTGAACTGTCAAAATTTAGCCGAATTACAAGATATCGGTAAAAAAAGTTTTGAAGAATTATCGAAAGTCATTCCTTCATTTGTTCGTCGCTCTGATTGTTCGCATCGAACACATCAAGGTTATGCGCAATTTTTCGAAACCATGCTGGGCGAATTAAAATTAATTGGAGATCAAACTGTTGCAGATTGTGAAAGATCTCTTCAGCCAGGTGTAAGGCTTGTTTCAAGTGACCCTGATGCTGTCATAAAAGTCGCTTCAGCCCTTATGTTTGCACAAAGTCATCATGGTCTACCAGAATTAATGGTACATTGTAAGAGTTTATCTGATGAAGAAATTGCTCGTATATTGGATGCAGGATGTAATGCTCGAGAAAATCGTCGTCATAAATCTCCACGTGCTTTAGAACATGCAGAATTTACTTTTGAAATGGTGACCGATTTTGGTGCTTATAGAGACTTACATCGTCATCGGATGCTTACTCAAGAAAGACAATTATTGTGTTGTGACTACGGATTTTATATTCCAACAGAAATTCGAGATACGCCTTATGAAGAGGAGTACTGTCATGCTCTTCAGCAAATGAAAGAGGTTTATGATCGCATAGCAAAAGAGCTGCCGGAAGAAGCCCAATATGTCGTTCCGATGGCTTATAATGTGAGATGGTATTTCCATGTGAATTTACGTGCATTACAATGGCTTTGTGAATTGCGTTCTTCTCCAGCAGGACATCCTTGTTATCGTCATATTGCTCAAGCAATGGCTCAACAAGTTTGTGAAAAATTCCCTCAATTTGAACGTTTTTTTAAATTTGTAGACTATGAAGGGTATGAATTAGGAAGATTGGGTCAAGAACAACGCAAAGCAGAAAAGCAACAAGATTTATTATCCATTTAAGCTTGTTGTTTGGTTTAATTAAAAGGTCATTATGAAAAGCTATTCTCGTTTAATAGGAGGAGTTTTATTAGTATCCGGTACAACAATTGGAGCGGCAATGTTGGCATTACCTGTTGCTTCAGGATTTGCTGGTTTTTGGCCATCCATTGCTTTCTTTTGTTTTTACTGGGTGTTTATGACCTTTACAGCTTTTTTAATGCTAGAAGTTAATCTTTGGATGGGTGAGCATACAAATTTAATCACCATGGCAAAAAAAACTTTAGGCAAAAGTGGTCAATACATTAGTTGTGGGATATATCTTTTTCTTCTCTATTCCTTAACAACTGCATATATTGCAGGAGGCGGACCTATTTTTGCAGAGGTTCTTGAATCTCTAACGGGTTGGTTAATGCCCAGTTGGATGATTCCTTTTCCTTTATTAGTGATATTTGGTTTTTTTGTTTATCGAGGAACTCGTTCGGTTGACTACATCAATCGACTGCTCATGATTGGACTAGTGATTGCTTATATTTTAATGATCACGCTTCTTACACCGCATGTAGAAAAAAGTTTATTGGAACATAAAAATTGGAATGCGATTTTAATCAGTGTTTCCATTGTTTCAACATCGTTTGGATTTCATATTATCATTCCAACACTAACCGATTATTTACATCGGGATGTTAAGAAACTACGCTTAGTGATTTTAATAGGAAGTTTGATTCCTTTGTTGGTTTATATAAGTTGGGAGTTCTTATCTCTAGGAATTATTCCTTTGCAAGGAAGTAATGGATTAGCTGAAGGATATCATTTGGGTACAGATGGCGCGACTCTGCTAAGTAATGTTTTGCAAAATAAGCAATTAGGTTTTTTAACGAGAATTTTTTCATTATTTGCCATCCTTACTTCTTTTCTGGGAGTTTCTTTAAGCCTTCGTGATTTTTTATCGGATGGCTTAAAAATTAAGAATAAAGGTGTTGGTGGTATTTATTTATATCTTTTAACATTTATCCCTCCTTTATTGATTACATTATTAGATCCAAGAGCCTTTTTAAATGCATTGGAATATGCAGGAGCATTTGGTGTTGTTACTTTACTGGGAGTCTTGCCCGTTATGATGGTGTGGAGAGGTCGATATCATCAATATCGAATTGGACCTTATCGAACACCTGGAGGCAAGTTGTGTCTTGGAATCGCGATGATCATTTCATTATCTGTTATCGGATTAGAAATTTATTATAAAACAATCCCATATTTAATCGACTATAACTCTTAATAGGAGCACGAGTACTGTGACAGAAACGAAAAAAAGAATATTAACAGGGGATAGACCAACGGGATTATTGCATTTAGGACATTATGTAGGCTCTTTGGCAAACCGTGTTAAGCTTCAAGATCAATATGAATGTTTTTTTATCATTGCAGATTTACATACTTTAACCACAAAGCCGCAAAAAGAAGAGATATTACGTCTTCGAGATAATACTCGAGAAATGGTTCTCGATTATCTTGCTTGTGGAATCGATCCGAAAAAAAGCACGATTTATCTTCAATCAGCTACACCTGCTGTTTATGAAATGAATCTGATTTTTGAAATGCTTATTTCATTGAATCGACTCACAGGTTTACCAAGCTTAAAAGAAATGGCAAAAAATGCGCATTTGGATCCGGATAACTTACCTTTTGGTTTGATTGGTTATCCTGTTTTGCAATCTGCAGATATTTTAATGGCGCGTGCCAATTATGTCCCTGTAGGTAAGGATAACGAAGCTCATATTGAATTTGCAAGAGATGTAGCTCGTCGATTTAATCAATTGTATGGCGAAGTTTTTCCTATGCCTGAAGCGATTCTTAGTGAAACGCCAACTTTAATTGGTACAGATGGTAAGGGAAAAATGAGTAAATCTGCTAACAATTCCATTTTGTTATCTGAAGATCCAAAGTCTTTAGAAAAAAAAGTGAAAGGAATGTTTACGGATCCTAATCGCTTGCGAGCAGATCAACCTGGAACGACAGAAGGAAATCCTGTGTTTATCTATCATGATATTTTCAATAAGAATGTTGATGAAGTCAATGATTTGAAAATAAGGTATCGTGAAGGAAAAGTGGGTGATGTAGAGGTAAAGGAGAAATTGACCCTAGCATTAAATAAATTTCTAGATCCGATTCGTGAGAAACGAAAACATTTTGAAAAAGAAACCGGTTTAGTGGAAGAAATTATTTATGATGGAACTGAAAGGATGAATCAAATTTCTCAAGAGACAGTTAAGGAAATGAGAAGTGCAATGGGTTTGAGTGGAGCATGGAATAAAATTTCACGCATTGCCAGAGATCGCAAAAAAACAATGTCGTTATAAAATTACAGGATGGATAGGATAAGCAAAAGGATGGACCAGGATAGGGTCGTCAGTCTTGAGCGGAATTTATTAAAACCCTTTTAACGCAGAGGCGGGGAGACGGAGAGTCGCAGAGAAAGAACATTTTAAATAATTTTTTTTTAAATTTCATCTCTGCGTCTCCCCGTCTCCCCGCCTCTGCGTTAAAGGAGTTTAAATAAATTTTGTTCTAAGCTAAAACACTCATCCTATCCATCCTTTTGCTTATCCTGTCCATCCTGTAATTTTTTACAACCGTTTATTCTAGGGTGTATCCAAAAGCAACTTGATAACTTCCCCAATATTCACGAAATAATTTATGATGCTCAGACTTAAAATATTTTTTCCACGATCCAATCTGCCCACTTCTAAAAGTCCCAGCTCTAGGTAAAGCATTTGCTTCTTCATCTTTTTTATCGTTTCCAAATAAATGATTGCATATGTAATCCAGTTCATCTTGCGGTAAAAAAAGATTTAATTTGCGCGCAACTTTCATAATCAGTTGCCGTTGATTTTTTTTGTTACCTCCTCCTTTAGGACCAACAAGTTCTTCAAAAGGAAGTGTACATACATTTGGAAGTTGAAAAAATTGAAGGCAAAATTGAGCTTCTTCTTGAATGAGTTTTCCACAAAAGGATTGTGTCGGATTTAATACTTGAGTCAGCATTTGATCAAATGTAGCTTCACCTCCTAATTCATCTTTAATATTCTTTTCTTTATGGAAAATAAACGAAATTAACATGTCTCTTAGATCTCTAATAGAACAAAAAATAATTTTACCAGGTTGAGAATAAGCATAGCGCAAGAAGAAGGGACCAAAGGCATTTGGGTTTGTATGACCATAGATGAATGCCTGCTGGTTGTTATAATTTTGAATAATAAGTGCAAATTGCTGATCGGATAATGTATTTAAATGATTATTTAAAACAGAGGATGGCATTTTTTTTCTCTCTGTTAACATCTCTAGTAACTTTGTGCCTAAATGGGTTCCGCATTTAGGCATAGAAATTAAACAAAAATCTTTTGGATTTGAATAAACTATTTTTGAAAAAACAATTAAACTGAAAAAAATTGCTAGAAAGAATAATCGAGTGTTACAATAGAATTTAAACATTAAAATTACCCCTTAATAATAAAATAAATTTTATATACCATTTAAAGGAATTCATGTCCGAAAAAAAAATGTTTGAATTGCAAACTGAATTTATTCCAAAAGGAGATCAACCTCAAGCCATTGAAAAACTCACAACGGGAATACTCAAAGAACGACAAACACAAGTATTATTGGGGATTACAGGTTCAGGAAAAACATTCACGATAGCTAATGTCATCGCTAAAGTTCAACGTCCAGCTCTTATCTTAGCTCATAACAAAACATTGGCTGCCCAGTTATATCAAGAATTTAAATCGTTTTTTCCAAATAATGCGGTTGAATATTTTGTTTCTTATTACGATTACTATCAACCTGAAGCTTATGTGCCGAGAACAGATACGTATATTGAAAAAGATATGTCGATCAATGATAAAATTGATAAAATGCGATTGAGCGCTACTCGTTCCTTATTAGAGCGTTCTGATGTCATCATCGTCTCATCCGTTTCTTGCATTTACGGTTTGGGATCTCCTGAATATTACCGTGGAATGAATTTAAAGATAACAGTTGGCGAGGAAAGACGCCGGGATGATATTTTATTGCATCTAGTTGAAATGCAATATAAACGAAATGATTTTGATTTTTTGAGAGCAAATTTTCGTGTTCGTGGGGATGTGTTGGACATTTATCCAGCCTATGAAGAAGATTTAGCTATTCGTGTGATGATGTTTGGAGATGAAATTGAGAGGATGTGTGAGATCGATCCTTTGACAGGGAAAATTCTTAGAGATATTTCTACAATCACCATCTATCCTAGCTCCCACCACGTGACACCTGAAGAAGTACGTTGGCAAGCTATTCAAACCATTCGTGAAGAATTAGAAGAACGAAAAAAGTTTTATGAAAAGGAAAATCGATTGTTGGAATTAGAGAGAATTCAACAACGAACCATGTACGATTTAGAAATGCTTAAAGAAGTGGGGACTTGTAAAGGAATTGAGAATTATTCTCGTCATTTTAGCATGCGCCAAAGTGGAGAGCCACCTCCTTGTTTGTTGGATTATTTTCCATCTGATTTCTTATTATTTATTGATGAATCTCATCAAACGTTACCACAATTACATGCAATGTATAATGGTGATCGGGCACGAAAACAAACATTGATTGATTTTGGCTTTAGACTTCCCTCGGCATTTGATAATCGACCATTAAAGTTTGAAGAAACATATCAACGCATGCATCAAGTGATTTATGTATCAGCAACTCCGGGGCCTTGGGAAATTGCAGAAGCTGGTGGAGAAGTGATCGAGCAGGTGATTCGTCCAACAGGATTATTAGATCCCGTCATTGAAGTGCGACCAGCAACAGGCCAGATAGATGATTGCTTAGATGAAATCAGATCGCACGTGAGTAAAGGTGGACGGATTTTGGTAACGACGATAACAAAAAAACTTTCTGAGGAATTGACCAAGTATTTGACAGAACTAGGTGTGAAAGCAAAGTACATGCATTCGGATATTGACACGCTTGAGCGCGTACAAATCATTCATGGTTTGCGTTTAGGGGAATTCGATGTGCTAGTGGGAATTAACCTTTTAAGGGAAGGATTAGATATTCCAGAGGTGTCTTTAGTTGCCATTTTAGATGCAGATAAAGAAGGATTTTTAAGAAGCGAAACTGCATTAATACAGACTTGTGGACGAGCTGCAAGGAATGTCGATGGAAGAGTGATAATGTATGCAGATAAAATTACGAAATCGATCCAACGCACTTTAGATATTACTCTAGCAAGGCGTCAAGTTCAATTCGATTATAATCAAAAACATGGAATTACTCCTAAATCTGTTAAGAGGGATATTTCTGTGATGGTTGAATCAGAAGAAGAACAAGTTAATTATTCAAATTCTTTTGCAGATAAGCAACTCAAGGCAGCTGAAGAAAAACATCAGTATATGACTCTTGATCAAGTGCGTAAAAAAATCAAAGAATGTGAATTAGAAATGAAAAAAGCTGCTAAGGAATTGCGTTTTGAGGATGCTGCTGAACTAAGAGACCAGTTAAGGGGTTGGCAACAGATGGAAATGACGTTGGCCTAAATACACCGAGTGTGGCTATTTTCCAACCAGAAATAGCCACACTTAATACGCCTGTGATGTCTGTGTTCAATGGCGTAAAGTAAAAAATGTGATTGAATCTCGCGTAAACATAAAATGCTGACGAAGTCAATTCAACGTACTTTAGGTGCACTCTAAGGCGTCAAATTCATTTCGATTATAAAACATGGAATTATTCGTAATCTGTTAAGAGAGATACTCTCGATTAATTCATTTTATTAAATCCAAAGTGTTCTTTTCTTTCACTTATGACTTGATTAAGTTTGTTCTTATAATTAATGTAAGTTGCAAACAACTAATTTTAAATTAAATTTTTTATCGTTATATCGTTATATCGTTATATCGTTATATCGTTTCCATCGTTAATTTTACTTTTAAATAACTCGAATCTATAAGCAAAATTAACGATGGAAACGATATAAGGATATAACGATAAAAATTTTGCAACTTACGTTAATTAGTCCATTATTGTGAACAACAATGGGCTAATTATTGGGTATGGGCTAAATTAGAATAGATAGAATGATAACTTACAATTTTCAACTATTTCAAATCAATACGCTAATTCTTCATTTCTAATGTATTCTTTTCTTGCTGTTAATTTTTTCATCGTCAATATAAGTATTTATACTAAAGATTTTATCTGCATAATTGTCTAAAAAATTAATTTTATTAAATGAAAGTGTTTTATTTGACTCATTTGTATCTATTAACTCAGAAACATTGTTTTGATTTGCAAAACAGTCATATTCGTTTTGTCTACAATTTTCTTCATATTCTTGTATAGCTCCATACCATTTAATCGCTGTCTCGTTAATATCATGAATATCCACTAGCATTTCCTCTTTGCTATTAAGTAGATTTTCCAAGTAATCATTTTTCTGTTTTAACTGGATTGAATAAGTATAAAAAGGATTTTCATCTTTATCTTGATGATATTGTTTAGTAACCTCGGGTAAAGAGAGGATTAAGTAATATAAATCGATGTATTCATAATTTGGATCAATAATTTGTTGGTTTTCTTTTACTAGTTCTATTATATTTTTTTTCAATTGTTCTAAATCTAAACAGTCATCATTTTTAAAGTTTTTAATATCATTAAATAATTTATTATTATTAGTTTTGTAATTATTTCTTTTTTCTTTTATTATCGAATCAAAATAATCTTTATTATCTGTATT
>JAUXSJ010000047.1 GCA_030679615.1 Parachlamydiaceae bacterium
CCGCATTCGCGGCTTTTTTTCTCAGTCTCTATGGGCTGTAACGAGAGTCGTCCTATCGACTCTAGAAAGTATTATGAAAACATGGCAATTGAATAAAAAAAAACCTAAAATCTAGTCTGTGTCTCTGTGGTGAAAACTACAACAAATTGATAAGTAATTTAGATTAATACTTGCTTCTTGCGGATAATGCTCGAGCAAGCGTGCCGCCATCCACATAATCAATGGAACTTCCCATGGGTATTCCAAAGGCAAGACGAGAAATCGAAACAGGCAAACTCGAAAGCTCTTGTTTAAGATAAAGAGATGTCGCATCTCCCTCAAGAGTAGAATCCAAAGCGATAATTATCTCTTTAATGTTAAAAGTAGTAATGCGATTTTTTAAGGAATCTAAATTTAAAAATTCGGGCCCTCGATGATTCATCGGTGAAAGAAGCCCTTTCAACACATGATAAAGCCCTTTAAATTCATGCGTCCCTTCAATAGCGAACACATCTCTTGGGGATGAAATAATGCACAATGTATCACATCGACGCCGAGAAGTATCACAAAATTGACATCCATGATGGTCCATTAAGCAACCACATAACGAACAATGATGTAAATTTTCTTTTACAGTACTAAGAACTGTTCCCATTTCTTTTAATTGATCTTCAGACCAATTAAGCAAATGAAAAGCAAAACGTTCAGCACTTTTATTGCCGACGCCTGGAAATTTTTTTAAAACTTCAATCAATTTTAAGAGATGTTCTGGATAACGCATAATAAATTATTTAATATTTAGATAATCAGATACAACCACTCTAACATCCTCTAGAAATATTGTCATTCTATAATAATCACTTCAATTCATTAAAATTTAAAAAATAAATAAATTATCAATTTTAATTATTAACTTTTCAGCTGAAATTAATTGAGATTCATTATAATTGTATACATCATTAATTACGTCTATGAACATTGTTTTCCATCCATTGCAATCTTTATTAAATTTCATAGATTCCAAAGGGTATTCTATTTTTACAAGTTTCTCATCATTATATAAACCTGAATCTCCTCTTCCTTTATATAAATGGTAAGTTGTTTTATTACGCGATTTTTTTGATAAAAATAAACCTTGAGCTTTAATTCTAGGTTGAACCTTTGAAATAATTAAACCTCGAAAACAAGTTTTTGGTCCATTACTTGTTTGTATTTTATTATTAAATTTCCCTTTTTCAATAAATATATTTCTAGGAACATTACCGTCAAACTCTCTAAATTTTCTAACTCCTTTTCTCATTTGTCCTTTTTCAAACAAACCTTTTGAAATTATAATTTTAGCATTAAGCAAAGAACCCAAAGACCTCACTTCACGATCCCTTAACTCTTTCAACTCAACTCTAACTCCAAGATTCAGGTCGATTCTAGAGCCAAGTCTATAAAATGTTTTTTTAAAACTACCTACTTCTATTACCTTACTTACGTTAATCAACTTGATCCAATTTCCTTCACCAAACAGGTGTTTTTTTTCTATCTCTTTGTTTCTTACCCCTAGATATAGATCACCGTAACGGAAAAATCCTTTTTCTTTTTTACCATCAAAATACTTTCTTTCTCCTATTCCATGTAATAACCCACAAACAAACGAACCTTTTTCAAATTTTATAGAATAACTATTGTTTTCTAGAAATTTTATTTTATTCCATCCATTTATTTGGTTTCGAATAAAACAACTAATTTTTTTCTCTAAAATTTCCTCATTTTTATCTAACACATCACTTAGAAATAAATGTTTTTTTAAAATTAAAATTAATTCATTATTAGGATTTTTTTTTATAAATTGTTTAAGACAAAGGTTAAATAACCCAGTTTGATCAATAGTAGATAAAATTAACATAGAAAATATTTTACCATGACGATAATCAATTACCTTGTTAGTAAAACTTTGAGAAATGTTATCAAATTTAAAATTTTTCACATTAAATATATTCATTGTTACCTATTTTTATTAATTTTTATTTATAAATAAAAAAAATATTTTTTTAAATAATTATTATAAACAATGATTAAAAAAAAGCAATTTTAAAAAAAATTAATTTCTTAATTTTGAATTAGCAGTAATTGATTTGTTTAATTCTTTTTAAACTTCAATCAATTTAAGAAATGTTCTGGATAACGCATATTTTATAAGATAATTTGTGAGATCTACTTTTAACATTGGGTTCAGGCATGCGATTTGCGATTTGAGATAATGGATTTTAGAAAAAGTTTTGTGTAATCTCAAATCACAAATCACAAGCCAGACCCCTATATCCACAGAAACCGACCGAACGATTACATTTTTTTAACCTTATGCGTAACCTTCCTGACCTATAATTTTACGCAAGATTGGTTTTTAAAATTCACAACAATGTTATATAAAATATTTTAATAGATTAACGTTTTGTGATTTTAGGATCGCTACAATGAAAACAAAATTTTTTTTAGGCATTATTGCAATCATCGTTGCAGTCATTGGCATTGTTTTCGTGTTATCCAGTGAAAATGCCCTAGTTGTTCATCCGAAAGGAATCATTGCTAACAAAGAATTAGAACTAATCATAACTAACATTCTTCTTATGTTAGTCATCATCATTCCTACTTATATCCTACTATTTACAATTGTTTGGAAATACTGCATTAAAAATAATCCATCAAATCATGACCCTCATTACACTTCAAGTTCCAAAATACAACTTATGATGTGGGGATTGCCTACTCTTATTGTTATCGCGATGGCGATTGTTACTTGGAAAGCTACACATGACTTAAATCCATACAAGCCCATTGAAAGTGATGAAAAGCCGCTTACAATACAAGTCATTGCCATGGATTGGAAATGGTTATTCATCTATCCAGAACAAGGCATTGCTTCGTTGAATGAATTGCATATACCAGAACGCACCCCCATCCATTTGCAATTAACAGCTGATGGCTCGCCAATGAATTCATTTTGGATTCCTCAATTAAGTGGGCAAATTTATTCCATGACAGGAATGTCAACTCAGCTTCACATCATGGCAAATGGACCCGGAGAATATGTTGGTAAAGCTGTTGAAATTAATGGTGAAGGTTATGCTGATATGACATTTTTAGCTAAATCCACAACTATTGACGAATTTAATCAGTGGATTTCGAAAGCAAAAAACTCTTCTCACCCATTAACAGAAGAGGCATACAAAGAACTCGTGAAACATTCGATTAACAAATCAATCATCCTTTTTTCAGAAGTAGAAAAAGATTTATATCCTAAAGTCGTTCATCAATACATGTACCCAACCCAACCGGTATTATGAAAGAATTTTTTTTCGGAAAATTGACTAAAGAATCCCTCCCCCACGCCTGGTATACTATTGGTGGAACAATTTTCATTATTATTACTTTAATTGTTATTTCTATTTATTTATCTAAAACCA
>JAUXSJ010000126.1 GCA_030679615.1 Parachlamydiaceae bacterium
AAGAAGTCAAAGAGGCACGCTTACAGGCTTTGCTTAAGCTTCAAGATGAAATCTCTAAAAAGCATCGCCAAGATTTTCTTGGTCAAACTGTTGAAGTCTTAGTTGAAAAAAGAGGAACGAAAGATCCACGTTACATAAAAGGACGAACACGTTGCTGGAAAAGCGTTCTTTTTGAAGGTGATGATTCTTTAATTGGCACACTTCAAAATGTACAGATTCATAGCTACTCGCATCAGACATTATTAGGAAGCGTTGTAGATAAAAAAAATCTGTAACTTTTAACAAAAAGTCATACTGTTTTTATTATCAGGCCATCTCAGCATAGGCATCAACTTAAGAAAAATCAACATCAATGATTATAGCCTAGTCTTTAGCCCAATGTCATTAACTTAAAGAAATTTGTGTGTAATTGCAGCCCTTCAGGCTAATACTAAGTGTCATTTAAAACACCTCAAGAAGGTAATCAGGCCGTCCCGGCCTGATAGCCAAAATAGATTCAGGCCGGGACGGCCTGATTACGCATACGCCCAGGGCATCGTCTGGGTAAATTGAAAATAAAATAACAGACTGAAGGGCTGCAATTGTACACAAATTTTTTTAAGTTGATGACATTGAGCGAAGCGGAGGCCTAGGGAAACGTAAAATAATCATCGAGTCCTGAAAGGACGGCATTTTATGCTTACGCCTCAGTAGTAATAAAAATTTTTTTAAGTTAATACCATTGGTCTTTAGCCTGGGCTTGTTTTTACAGGCTTTAGCCTGTAAGTCCAATTAAAATTAATCATATACTCAATCCAAGCTAAAATTTAAATTTGACAAAACGCTCGTTTAAATTTAAATGCTTATCAATTACGGAATTGAAATTTGTAGATATATCGTTACTTGCAGGCTAAAGCCTGCAAAAACAAGCCCAGACTAAACTTTAGGCTACAATCATTGATACTGAACTTCATACATGAAGACATGATTACATTCAGGTTTTTTTCTGACCTACTTCAATCATTTATTGCATTCAATTATTCATTTTTTCCTATCAACTAAAAGAGAAATTTGCTCAAGCCTTGGCTCCATGTACGCCGGTTGTTGTTTTCGTTTATTGATTTCTTCTTCTAAACATCCAATCACAGTACTAGCGCGTACAACATATTCCAAATTTTCTTTTGAAGGCGAAGAATACATTAACTTACTTTCTATCGCAAAAGAATTTTTTTCCTTGAAAATCTCAGAAATTATCAATAAATTCTCTTCAGTTAACCCAGTTACCCATTCTTGAAATTTCTTTTGACCCTTCCATCCTGCAGCAGCACTCCACTTATCTTCTTTAATACATTTGGTTAAAAAATAACTTTTTTCAAATGTAATCAATAATGTGTATGGTTCATTTATGGATTTAGGTTCTTTCACTGAGGAAGAAATATAATTAAAGGCACCCAAAATTGATTTTATCATTTATTACACCTTGTTTTTTTATATAATTATTAAATATTTTTTACGTAAAAATTAACAAATAAAAAAATATAATAAACAATTAGTGATTTTTAATAAATAAAAAAAACATTTCTTATTAACCTATAGCTTAATAAATTACTAAAATAGTTTTAAAAAATTTTTTAAACAAAAAAAACCTTTTCTTTTCGAAAAGGTTTTTTATAAAATTTTCTTTCTAGTTTTATAAGAATGAAATTAACGAATGACTGAAGGAGGCTCAATAATTCCACAACCGATTCTTGCACCTGAATTCCCAGTTGGTTGTGTAGTTAAGTCATCTGGATCAGCATGAATAATAATGGAACGACCAATGATTGAGTTTTCACCTTCGAAAGTTATAAGTGTATCCACTCTTTCATAATGAGCTACACCTTTGGAATTAGCTTCAACATTACCAAAATCACCCACGTGTCTTTCTGCACTATCAGGTCCACCATGTTTTTGATTTGTTGGATTAAAATGCCCTCCTGCAGAATGACCACCCTCTCCACAGTCTCCATGTTCATGTACATGAAAACCATGCTTTCCTGGTGGTAAACCTTCTAAGTCTGCAACAATTTTAATTCCTCCATCTACTTTCGTAAAGGTTACTGTTCCATTGACTTGATGATCTCCAATCCCTTTTACATTAGCAATCGCAATGTTGATTTCACCATTTTCATTGATTGCATCTGCAAATGCCACTTCGTTTTGGTTCTTTTCTTTATCCGCTTCTGGCTTCCTTGTATCAGTACAAGCACAACTTCCTAATAAGCCAATCAATAAAGCCGCAGGAATAATTTGAATAATAAAATGTGTTTTTTTAAACATATCAATGCCTTATAAAAAGTGATAAAAATATTTTGCTAAAATATTTATTTACCACCCTTTTTTTTTATTCGCAACTATAATCCACTTCATAACATTGCTGTGAATTCTTCCTCACTCAAAATAGCCACTCCTAGCTGCCTTCCTTTTTCAAGCTTAGATCCCGCATCATTCCCTGCAATGATGTAATCCGTTTTTTTACTCACAGAATCGGTGACTTTCCCCCCTCTTTCTTTAATTAATCCTGCTGCTGT
>JAUXSJ010000131.1 GCA_030679615.1 Parachlamydiaceae bacterium
AAAGATTTCTTGCCACCTGCTCAGGATCATTTAATGACCCTAAATAAATCATCTTCTTGTCTTCTGGATATTGACGCTCTTGAAATCCTAAAACATGAGAGCTTTCTTTTAGTCCTTCTTCATCACCCAAAGAAAGATGTGCATATGGAGCATAATGACGAAACTTTTGCCCTGGACATAAAGGCTTATCATTTGATTCTTTTTTTATAATTTTAGGCTGATATCCAAGAATGGATTCAAATTGCTCTGAAGCAATTGCCCCTTCCCGTAGAATTACCCAAAATGGATCACGATACATTACAATTGTTGATTCTACACCTTTTAAACAGCCCCCCCCATCTAATACAGGAAAGTCAGATCCAAAGTCATTTTCAACATGTTCCGATCTGGTTGCAGAAGGTTTACCGGAAAGATTTGCTGAAGGCATGACTAAAGGCCCTGTTTCAAGCAATAATTGCCTTGTCAATTCTAACATAGGAATACGAAATCCTGCTGTTAAAAGACCTGCCCTTGCAATACTTGGAATTTTTTCTGGTTGTATGGGCAAAATGCATGTGAGTGGGCCAGGCCAAAAATGATTTGCCAATGCTTGAAAACCGGGTGGTGATTGAAAAATAAAAGGAGACATCTGATCGAGATCACCGACATGAATAATTAAAGGGTTGTCAGTTGGGCGGTGTTTGATTTTAAAGATTTTTTCAATCGCATCAGGGCAATCAATGGAAGCTGCTAATCCGTACACTGTTTCTGTAGGAACAGCAATTACTTCACCTTGCTTAATTTTATTAACAGCATCTAAAAAAGAAATTTTCATTTAAACAATGACTTGTGATTTATAATCGAGATAATTTTTTTGAAATATCTTGTAAGGCAGCTACAAAAATATCCACTTCTTCCTTGGTATTATAAAAAGCAAAAGAAGCTCTTGCTGTAGCAAACACATGAAAACGCTGCATGACAGGTTGTGCACAATGATGACCTGTTCTAATGGCAATTCCCTGTAAATCTAAAAATGTTCCGATATCTAAAGGATGAACTCCTTCAAGCGTAAAGCTAATCAATGAACCTTTTTCTTGCGCATTTCCAATAATCTTTAATCCAGGGATTTCTTGCATACGCTCTGTCGCATAACGTAAGAGTTCCTGCTCATGCTTACCTATGTGATCTAATCCAATGGATTCGATGTATTGAACAGCTGCTCCTAATCCAATAACTTCAGCTATCATTGGTGTGCCAGCTTCAAACTTAAGCGGAAGCTTCTGATAAGTTGTTTTTTCAAAAGTAACAGACTCAATCATGTCTCCACCTCCCTGATAAGGAGGCATTTGATTTAATAAGCACTCTTTTCCATACAAGACACCAATTCCTGTAGGACCATATAATTTATGACCTGAAAATACAAAAAAATCAGCATCTAAATCTTGAACATCAATTTTCATGTGTGGTGTACTTTGAGCACCATCAATCAAGACCTTAGCACCAGCATGATGTGCCATTTGAATCATTTTTTTAATAGGATTTATCGTTCCTAAAGAATTTGAAAGATGTGTCACAGCTACTAATTTTGTTTTTGAATTAAGAAGTTTCTCATATTCTTCTATAAGCAATTCACCACTATCATTCATTGGAATTACTTTTAAAACAGCTCCACGATCTTCACACATCAATTGCCAAGGGACAATATTAGAATGATGCTCCATAGCACTAATTAAAATTTCATCTCCAGGATGAACAAAAGCTTTTCCAAAAGAATAAGCGACTAAATTAATCGATTCCGTTGTTCCTCTAGTAAATATAATCTCCTCTTCTTTTGCAGCATTCAAAAATTTTCTTAAATGTTGTCGAACAGCTTGATAATTTTTAGTAGAGCAGCTAGCCAATTCATACACTGCACGATGCACTGTTCCGTAATGATTAGTATAAAATTCTGAGATGGCATCAATGACAGCTTTTGGTTTTTGAGCCGTAGCAGCAGAATCAAAATAAATTAAAGGCTTCCCATGCATTGTTTTATTAAGCATAGGAAAATCACGGCGGTATTGAGATATATCGTTGAATGAATTCATCACTCTCTCTTGCGTAAGATATTTTTTGCTTTTAATGAAATTTCATCTTTTAATGAATCAACAGGTATTTGTTCAATCACTTCTTCGCAAAAACCATAAATTAATAAATTTCTTGCTTCATGATCAGAAAACCCTCTTGTTTTCATATAAAACAACTGATCAGCATTTAATTGTCCAACAGTCGCCCCATGTGAAGCTTTAACATCATCCGCAAAAATTTCCAAGTTTGGCTTACTATCTGCATGAGCATGATCATTTAAAATAAGATGATTATTTAACTGAAAAGCTTCGGTCTTTTGAGCAATTTGTCTCACCATGATCTTACCCTCAAAACTTGAACGAGCAAAGTCATTTAACACGCCTTTAAACAACTGATATGAGCGACAATTAGGAGCCTGATGATCCATAAAAATATGAGAATGCGCTTCTCGCTTATCGGCTAACATGCACACTCCATTAAGAAGTGCTTCAGCATTTTCACCAATTAAAGAAATACGATAATCTGTTCTTACCGTTGCACTTCCTTCTGTGACACACACTGTTTTAAGATGGCTATCTCTTTTTAAGTTTGCACGGAAAGCATCAAAATACCATCCTTCAGGATGTAAATCACAAAAAATTTGCGTAAAATGAACTCGAGCAGCTTCTTCTAAGGAAATTTCTGTCACATGATTGACAAAATAACCCTGCCCTCCCTTATCTTTTTGACTCATTACAAAATTAATTTCAGATTGTGCTCCAACAGAAATCTGTAAACGAGGAGTCATCATTTGCCAAGGATTGTTCCCAAGAGTAAGATGAATAATTTGAACCGGAACATCAACTATACATTTAGGAGGTACATACAAGAACAATCCATTTTGATGAATCGCTCCATTCAATGCTGCAAAAGAATCCTGTTCTTCTTTCAACGATCTCGTCCATTGATTATTAAGAAAGGTTCCATAAGTTTGAGAAGCTTCTTGAAAAGTTGAAATCACTACATTGGAGGGAATAGCTTCCCTGTTAGAAAGTGAAGGCACATAATGACCATTTACAAAAACTAAAAACGAGCGCTTTGATTCTGGAAGTATATATGAAGCAATTTCTTGAGAATCTACTTCAGGTAAACGACTTCCTTGATAGAACTGAGAAAATAATTGTTTCAGTTTAATGTAACGATAAGCTTCCATTTTTTTTGAAGGAAGGCCTAACGTAATAAAATGATCCCAAGCCCTCTGCCTCATTTTTGAAGTCGCATCAGTATGAGATGTTTCTTTTCGAAATTTTTCTATAAAAGTTTTAAACGTTTCGTGCTCCAAACCTGGTTCTGCGATCACAGAGTTTCCTCCTCTTTGGAGTCAACTAACCAATCATACCCTTTTTCTTCAAGTTCAAGAGCTAAATGTGCACCGCCTGTTTGCACGATTTTTCCATCTAACATCACATGAACAAAATCAGGCTTGATGTAATCAAGTAATCGTTGATAATGAGTAATCAATAATAATCCCATTTCAGGATTTCTTAAACGATTTACACCTTCAGCAACTATGCGAATCGAGTCGATATCTAAACCAGAGTCAGTTTCATCCAATAAAGCTAAGGAAGGATTGAGCACTGCCATTTGTAAAATTTCGTTACGCTTTTTTTCTCCACCGGAAAAATTTTCATTCACATTTCTGAGCTTAAACTCTGGGCGAATTTCCATTAATTTCATTTTTTCATCCATCAGATGATCAAACTCAGTTTCAGATAACTCTGGTTCTTTCAATGCTTTTTTCTTTGCATTTAAAGCAATTTTTAAAAACTGTGCATTGCTAACACCTGGAATTTCAACTGGATATTGAAAACTCATAAAAAGACCTAAATGAGCACGATCTTCAGGATCCATTTCCAACAAATTTTGACCTTTAAATATAACTTCTCCACCTGTCACTTCATAAGATGGATCTCCAGCCAAAACCTTTGCCAAAGTGGACTTACCTGCTCCATTTGGCCCCATGATCGCATGAATTTCTCCTGCCTTAACAATGAGATTGACTCCCTTTAAAATAGGTGTTCCTTCGATCGATACATTTAATTCTTTAATTTCTAACATGAATACCCTTTAAATCACTCTTCATAAACTGTTTTTGATTATCCCACAGAGTTTTCAAGTTTTATTGCCAACAGCTTTTGGGCTTCGACAGCAAACTCTAAGGGAAGTTTTTGAATGACATCCTTACAAAATCCGTTCACCATCATATTGATAGCATCTTCTTTTGGAATGCCCCTCGATTGAAAATAAAATAATTGCTCTTCATTCATTTTTGAAGTGGATGCTTCATGCTCTACTTGACTTGTAGAATTTCCAACTTCAATGTATGGAAATGTATTTGCCGAACATTGATTCCCCACCAACATCGAATCACATTGCGTATAGTTTCTAGATCCTGAAGCTCGTGGCGCAACCTTCACTAATCCTCGATAACTATTGTGTGAAAAATCAGCAGCGATTCCTTTGGAAATAATCGTCGATGAAGTGTCTTTTCCAAGATGAATCATCTTAGTGCCTGTATCTGCCTGCATATGTCCGTTTGTCAATGCAATCGAATAAAATTCCCCTACAGAACGGTCACCTTGTAAAATACAACTTGGATATTTCCAGGTGATAGCCGCTCCCACTTCAACTTGAGTCCATGCAATTTTTGAGTTAAAACCAGCACAGCGACCTCTCTTCGTCACAAAATTATAAATACCCCCAGCTCCTGTTTCAGGATTTCCAGAATACCAATTTTGTACTGTCGCGTATTTAATATGTGCATTGTCAAGAGCAACTAATTCTACAACAGCTGCATGTAATTGATTGGTATCATAGGCTGGAGCTGTGCATCCTTCAAGATAACTGACAAAAGAACTCTCTTCAGCAATAATTAATGTACGTTCAAATTGTCCTGTTTCACGATCATTAATTCTAAAGTAAGTCGATAATTCCATTGGTGAATGCACACCCTTTGGAACATAAACAAATGAACCATCTGTAAATACTGCAGAGTTCAAAGTAGCATAATAGTTATCGCCAATTGGCACTACACTGCCTAAATATTTTTGAATTAGATCGCCATGAGTATGCATCGCCTCAGAAATTGAGCATAAAACAACGCCCGCATCATCTAACTTTTTTTTAAAAGTTGTCCCAATAGATACAGAGTCAAACACCATATCGACAGCTACATTACTCAGGCGTTGTTGTTCCTCAACTGGAATTCCAAGCCTTTCAAATGTGCGCAAAATTTCAGGGTCAACTTCACTCAAGTCATTCAATTGAGGCTTTTTCTTAGGCGCGGAATAATAAGAAATATTTTGAAAATCGACCTTTGGATATTTAACATTTGCCCAGATCGGTTCTTCAGATTCTAACCACTTTTGATAAGCTTTTAATCGAAATTGTAAAAGAAAGTCAGGCTCGTTTTTCTTTTTTGAAATCGCACGTATAACATCCTCGTTTAATCCTTTTGGGAGAGTGTCGGTTTCAACCTCTGTGACAAAACCATACTTATAATCGCTTGTTTCATGGCTATAAGCCGACTCTGCTGTCATAGATTACTTCCTAACTATCCAAACTTGAAGACGTTAATAATTGAAAATTGAAATATTGTTTGACGTCTATCATAGCGTATCATTGACAGAGTGTCAACCAATAAACTTGATGATGAAACTCTATGCAAAAAATTAATATAATAAATTTAAATACTTATTAAAATATTTAATTTAATAAACAAAAAATAGACAAAAAAAACTTAAACTTATATAATTAATAATTCTTTATTATAAAAAAACAATTTTACCTAATTTATAATATTATCAAAGGAAATAATAATGTTTAATGAACCTATTAATTCACTGTTTAATGATCCCATTAATTCTGTTTTTTCAACCAAAAGAACAAGAAGCGATGAAGAAGAATTAAAAAATAAACGATCAAAGCATTCTGAAAATGATACAATTAATCAGGTAGCGACTGAACGATTTTCAATGAAAAGAAATAGAAGTTATGAAGATTCAGATTTAAAACAATCAAAATTTTCCAAATCTGAAATTAATCATCAAATTCACGATAATAATGACTTAACAAATATTTTTTATATAAATCAAAGCAATAAAAATATTAATTGTGATATCGAAGATCTTTCAAAATATTTATTTAAAAATGATATAACTCTTGAAGAGAAAAAAATACTAAATTTTATTTTAATTAAAAATTTAGATTCTAATGTCGAATTAATGATTGATATTATTAAGGTTATTTCCCAGTTTCAATTTTTAAAACAATTAGATATTAGCATCGAAGCTTTGATTTTTAAATTTATAAAAAAACTTTATTCTAAATATTCTTCAGAACCATATAAAATAAATCAATTAAACTCAAACGATTTAAATTCATTATTTTATTCAATATGGACATTAAAAGATAGTTTTCAAATCACTGATAACATTGAATTCAATGAATTTATGAACAAAATTTTTACCTATATTTTCACTTGTCATGAATTTAACTTTCACAAAAAATACACTCCCATCATAGAAAATATCATTGAGCAAATATCTATTGATGAAGATAATGTTGGAAAACTAATAAAATACCCTTCAAGAACTGAAGCTTGTATTGAATTCATTAAAGAAAATAATGATGTTAACGTTGAATTTAATTATAATTCAACTTTATTTAAAAATGACACTTTAACTATTGAAATTACCGATATAGATGAAGTTAATGTAGATCAAATAAAAGAATTAACTGAATACCTTGATGAAATGAATATACCTCATTTCATTGTCTTATCAATCGAACAAATAATTTCGCTTAAAAAACTGCAAGAATTTAATAATTCTCTAAAAGAAAATGAAATTAATTTAAATATTCATTTAAATTTACCTGCATTTGAACTTGAAACTTTAAATAATTATCTGAGCATTATTTCATGTTTTAAAGAACAAATTTTTAGTTTTATGTATTGTTACGATCAAAATAACTTTGATGAGCAAATTAATGAGCCAATGAATGAACCAGTTGACATTCAACTCAACGAGCAAATTGAGGAGCCTAATCAACAAGTTGATCAACCAATCAATGAAATCGAAGAACTAGACAATGGTCAAATCGATGAGCAGGACAATGGCCACGTCGATGAGCAAATAGATACGGATTTGATAAATTTTTTGGATAACTTCTATAAAATAGATTTATCTTCACAAACAAGTTATATCCCAAATACAAATTTACATCTCCACAATCCAACTAATGCAGATCGTATTTTGAACGCTTTATTAGTTAAATGTACAAAAATTTCTGCTATTCATATACTTTCACCTACTCTCACTCAACTTCCTGCTCTTAATAATTTTAAAAATTTAAATGGTCTTACATTAAATTCCTGTATTCAATTCGAAAAATTCTCTTTTGATTCATTCGACATATTTAGTCAATTAACTCATGTTAGTTTAAAAGATACTCCTATTGAAAATTTACCAAGTTTAAATTTAAATAACCTAATTTACTTAAACTTAAAAAATTGCTATCTACTTCAAAATATTACCTTTACGTCTAAATTAAATAAAATCCCAACATTAAATATTTCGGGATGCGACTCATTGCCTATAATCTTAAAAAAACAATTTTATGTATTGAATGAAATAGGATCAAAAAAACTAAAAGCTGACGGTTTAATTCAAAAGCTTATTACACTTGAAAATCATCTGATAAATACTAATGAACTAGATGAAGTCACTAAAAATCTTTTTCTAAATTTATTAAAATTCTACCAAGGTAACCTTCAAAAGTTGACTATTTTGGAACTACTTTTAATAGCTGAAAATCTAAACCAAAAAATATCCATCATCAAAGCCCTTCATGATACGATTAATATAAAAATATCCTTCTTGGAAGCACTTCATGATAAGTTGGAAGCACTTCAAGATAAAATTGATCTAGAAAAAGACCTTCAAGATAAGATTGCTCTAGAAAAATACCTTCAAGATAAGATTGATCTAGAAAATACTTATAACCAAGGCTTTAACCAAAATTTTAATCAAATCATTGCATCCGAAATTATTCCAATTCTAAAGCTTTCAAAGCCGAAAAATAGTCAATGCTCACGACTTCAACAATGGAATAAGCTTAAACTCAAAATTGGATTAGACCTTCTGGCAAATTCATATGTAGGAAATCAATTTAATGATTCTTATTGGAAATTTGCTAGTGTAATATGTCATTCAATTGAATTACTTTTAAATCATAAAAAAAACAAAGATATCATTTTATCTTTCTTTGCAAAAGAAGAACAATTAATTCTTCCGTTAGCACCAATTTTTGAAAAATACACACGTGATTTCGCTAATTTAATTAAATCAAAATTTCCTAATTTGAACTATTATGAAACAAAAAAATACATTAGTTATAATACAGAAAATTTTGGATATAGGTCTATTCTATAAAATTTTGATTAAAACTTAGAAAGCGACAATTAAGCGAGTCCTTCTGTGAATGTAACAAAGCTTAAAGAATCGTCCCATAATGTTGTCAAACTAACGGAACGTTCTTTAAACTTCATATTGCAGTTACAGAAGGATTTTATTGTCATTGTTTACTATTCTCTACTCCATCGATTTATTACAACTATAAGGAATTTGAAAATGGAACCAACAACACCCAACTCGCTAAATCTTAAAGAACTTGATAAAAAAGAAATTCAAAAATCTAATAAAAAGAGCAAACTCTACGAAGAAGAAACACAAGAAAAAAAAATTGAATCCATTGCTATTCAAAATTTAAATTCACTTTCAACTGAAGTAATTTTTGATAACAATTCCATTCAAATTCACCATTTTTTATATCTAACTGATGATACAAGTTACTCAAAGCATAATGAAAATTTAATTCTATTAAAGTCTTATAAAACGCTTCAAGAATTTAAAAAAAACAAAATAAAAATTGATAATATTTTTAATAAATATAAAAATTACCCACCACGTTTATTAATAGAGGCAATTAATTTTATTGTGGGAAATTATTATATTTCTAATTTATGTTCTTTTACAAAAAAATATAATTTTCAATTATTAAGAGAATTAAATCAAAAGATTGATTTGCATCAACTTGATCGAAAACAAAACTTTTCTATTGATGAAATTAAGCTGTTAAATCAATTTTTAAAATCTTTAATACTTTTAGAAATTGATTGGGACGATTGTCCAAAAGAAGCCATAGCAATGTCACAATGTATATTAACATATCTAGTTAATAATGATGAATTAATATGTGATTCTCGTTATAAACGAGTTTATTCAAATAAAGCTAAAGAAATCAAAGTGTCGAATAGTAATCTTTTAGCCATGTTAAAGTTTGAATTTAATATAGAAGAAACAAAACAGTACATTTTTGATCTAATTCCCTCAATTCCTTTTAAATTTGATTATACTCGTCCTAGCCATCAATTTAGTGAACAAAGTATTTTTGTGGGCATTATTATAGAAATTACACCGAATTCGCCCTTAGAAGAACTTGAAAGAATATTATATTTAAATAAGATTAATATTAATTTATCTATTGATTTTTATTTTACTAGCTTGTCTAAAAAAGATTTCGATTTTACCAATCAAATTAAATTTATTTTTGATAACATTAAAAAAATCACCTATTTACCATTTGAAGAATTTGAAAATGAAATAACTGATGAAACTGGAATTTTATTAGATCATTTCATTTTTAACTGTAAAAATCTTAACACCTTAGAATTATCCACACAAGCTATTCGTCGTCTTCCTTCAATACAATTTCTGGACAAAATAGAAAAAATAAATTTAGTAAATTGTACTCAGTTGAAAGAATTTTCAAATTATCATGTATGCTTACCCAAATTAAATGAATTAAATTTAAAAGGATGTGTAAGTTTAGAGTCATTACCTTTATTTGAAGACATGAAACAGCCCATCTTATGTAATTTTCAAGGCTGCAGTTTATTAAAAAACATCACAAAATTACATTTTTCTCACTGGGGATATTTTAATTTTCTTGGATGCTTAAATTTTTCTCTTAATGATAATAAATTTCTTTTTCAACATTACGATTTTCAGGATGTTCAATATCAATTTGAAGGTTTTATAAAAAAAGTAAACGAAACTTACGTTAGAATTATTGATTCTTATGAATTCAAGAATTTTGAGTTTAAAAATTTAATTGACGATGAAAATAGTCTTTATGATATTACCGACATATTAATTACACAATGGATTGATACTCCCAAAAAATTAATTTTTCTTGAAATGTTATTTATAGCTGATGGGCTTTTAGAAATTAAAGAATTATTAAAATCTTTTTATCTTTTAAAAATAAGAGATGCTAGCAAAGAACTCTCATTGAGTGATTTTAATAAAAAAATTGTAAATCATAAATTTTTTCAATTATTTATTAAACGTAAAATCAAACAAAAAATTGATTATTTCAAAAAAGACCAAATCATATTTGCATTGGATTTAATCATTAACTTAAAAGAAGGAAATGAAAATAATCCTAATTATGAAAAGTTTTCAGAATCTATTTATCAGTTGATTGAAAACTTTTGGAATAATATTAAAATTAAATCTGAAAGTACAATTGATTCTGAATCAAGCCCTTTGATGATTGATGAAGCCAATCAAATCATTGATTCTCTAAAAGATTTTTTTTCTAATTCAGACGGTAATGAAATAGTGAATTTATTAAAGAATCAATTAAAAAAGTATGCTCCAAATTTTCATAACGATATATTTATTTAAATTTTACCACTAGCTCGATTTTATTATATTCAATCGCCATCAATTCATTCTATCTTTTGGAGTGCGAAGGCCCTGCCTTCGCTTTTTTTCAAGAGAGAATATTGAAGCGGTGTGATTTTGGATTCAATCAATTCAATCTATAAAAATGCATCTATGAACATCTGAACCATAAAAAAGCGCAATGTCATCAGCTTAAAAAATTTTTTGTACAATTGTAACCTTTCAGACTCAATGTATTTTTTACGTTTTCATTATAATTAACGATGGAAACGATGGAAACGATATAATGATAAAGTGGTTTTTAATATCCCAAAAATCTTATCGTTATATCGTTATATCGTTTTCATCGTTAATTTACAGTAGGCAAACGTAAAGTCTGAAAA
>JAUXSJ010000134.1 GCA_030679615.1 Parachlamydiaceae bacterium
GTAGGTAATAATTTAACAACATGAGTTTAAAAAATGTATTGGTCTAGTTTGATTGATAAGTTTTTACGCAAATGTAGTAAATGTAAGAAGTGACGATTTATAGTCGATTAAATTTAAATGACTATAAGTCAATGTGTTTTAATAACAAGAGATTTTATGTTGATATATGCTGTCTCGGCCTGACTACATCACTTGATTCTGTTACTTTTTTGTTAAAAGAAACAGAATCAAATCAAACTGATGTATAAATATAAATTTAAGCTATGCGATTTTTTCATCCGCACGTTTAATGATAGGAGGCTTTTTTTCTGATATTGTTTCTTTTTCAATCAAAATTTCAGAAATCGTATTATCTGAGGGAACATCAAACATAAGTTCACGCATCGTATTTTCTAATATTAAACGTAAAGCCCTTGCTCCAGTTCCTGCTTTAATGGCTCGTTCCGCAATTGCCAACAATGCTTCATCCGTAAATTGCAGCTTGACTCCTTCCATCTCAAATAATGCAATAAATTGCTTGATGATAGAATTTTTAGGCTCAGTTAAGATGGATTTCAAGTCGCTTAACATTAGTTCATTGCAGTTTGCTATGCTATTAAATCTACCTACAAACTCAGGGATCATTCCAAATTGAATTAAGTCTTCAGGCTCTACTTTAGACAACAACAAGCTTTTTTCATTTGGATCAATAATCTCACGTTCTGCACTTGCAAATCCAATTGTTCCTTTTCCAAGGCGTTTTGCGATGATTTTATCTAGACCAACAAAAGCACCACCCACGATAAAGAGAATATTTTCAGTATTTACTTTAATATACTCTTGGTTAGGATGTTTTCTGCCTCCTTTTGGAGGTACATTTGCATTGGTTCCTTCAACAATTTTTAGTAATGATTGTTGAACACCTTCTCCAGAAACATCACGGGTAATGGAAACGTTTTGTGTTGTACGATTAATTTTGTCAATTTCATCAATATAAATAATCCCCAACTCGGCTTTAGCCACATCGTAATCAGCTGCCTGAACTAGACGTAGAATAATATTTTCTACATCTTCACCAACATAACCTGCTTCAGTTAATGTTGTAGCATCTGCAATCGTAAAAGGGACATCAAGAATAGATGCCAGGGTTTTTGCGATTAAAGTTTTGCCTGATCCTGTAGGGCCAAAAAGAAGAATATTGGATTTATTAAACTCAACGGACTGAGACGATTCTTTTCCCTTTGAACGAATGCGTTTGTAGTGATTGTAAACACCAACAGCAATCGTTTTTTTTGCGTTGTCTTGACCGATGATATGTTCATCTAGTTTATCCTTAATTTCTTTTGGCTTTAATATTTTAAAATCATAAGAAGTAGGACTTTTCTTATCTAATATTCCAGTACATAAACGTACGCATTTATCGCAAATATATACGTGAGGACCAGAAATGAGTTTTTCAACAGCCTCTTCTGTTCTCCCGCAAAATGAACAACTTGTGAGATCTTTCGGTGGGGTTGATTTTTTACTCATAAATAATGGTTTTCCAAAAGTTAAGTTTTTAGAAGTGAATTTTTAATCACACAGTTTTTTGCTTTGGAATGATCACCTCATCAATCAAACCATATTTTTGGGCTTCATGAGCACTCATCCAATAGTCACGTTCTGAATCTGCGGTGATTTTTTCTAAAGGCTGACCTGTCGATTCTGACATAATTAAATTTAATTGAGCTTTCAATGTTAAAATTTCTTTTGCTTGTAATTCAATGTCAGCTGATGTGCCTCCAACACCACCATAAGGTTGGTGAATCATCATTCGACTATTAGGGAGGGCAAATCGTTTTCCTTTTGTCCCAGCTGTGAGAAGTAAGGCTCCCATAGAAGCTGCTTGACCAATACAATAAGTATGAATAGGACAACCTAAGTACAACATTGTATCGTAAATGGCTAATCCAGATGTAATATAACCACCCATGGAATTAATATAAATATGGATATCTTTTTTAGGATCTTCCATTTTTAAGAAAAGAAGCTGTGCTACGACTACATTTGCAATTTGATCTGTAATTTCAGTTCCAATAAAAATAATTCGATCTTTTAATAATCGCGAATAGATGTCCATCGAACGTTCACCGCGGCCCGTATCTTCAATAACATACGGAGTAAGTGAGGACTTTGGTCTTTTATTTTCATCCCATTCAGAATTTCTTTCAGACATGGCAATCCTTTTTTTAAGTCATGAGTATCAATTGATTTTTTTCTCATGAGTCCAATGTATCACAAATAATTTTTTATTGAAAACTTCTTCGGTGACTAAGAAGTTTTTGTATGCTTAATTAAAAATTCTTTTGTTTTTCTATCCAACGCAATGCGGTTTAATTGTTCAAAAACCTCTTCTTTTGGTGAAGAGAAATCAACTGAAGATTTTCCACTTTGAGCTAATTGAAATTGTAAACTCACTTCTTTAGTAATATCTTCTTCTGTGATTTTGATATCATTTTCTTCTGAACATTTTTTTAATATAAGATATAATTGACATTGTCGAGATAGATCATGATCTATTTGATTTTCATATTCTGTCATCATTTGATCTAAATCAGAAACTTTATTTTTTTGCATTTGTTGCTTTTTTGACTTGATCAATTCATTCTTATACTTGCTATAGAAAGATTCAGGAACATCAAAAGCATAATTGTCGTTTAGGAAATGCATTAAAGAGACTTCAAGAGCTTGTTCTTGATTAAGTTTAGCGTTATTTTCTAAAACATTTTTGAGTTTGTTTTTTAAATCTTCTAAGTTTTCTAAACCACTTTTTTTAGCTAACTCATCATCTATCGCAGGTAATTGCGGTTTTTCAATAGAATGGATAGTTACCTGAAAAGGTTCGGATTTGAAATCATCATTCGGTTGATCAAAATTAAGATCTAAGGCAGTCATCCCTTCTGCGCTTTCGGATGGTTTTAAGCCAATAATTTTTTCATAAGCCCAAAGAGGAACTTGCTTTTTAGATATTTCAACTTTTTGATGTTTCACTAATTCGACTGGAGGTGTTTTCAATAAAGTAATTGATAAGTTCACCATGTCATTTTCTTTAACTCCACGATCTTCGATATTTTCAAATGTCGCATGAGAAAAAGCATAGTCATCAAGTTTTTCTTTCAATTGATCTTCGGTAATTTCTGAAAGTGGAACTTCAGGTAATTCTATAGATTTAAGATCAATTGTCGGAATTGAAGGGTAAATTTCGAAAGAACACTCAATTTTTGCCCCTTTTTCCATATCGCATTCTGTAAGTTTAGGAGGATCGATTAGTTCTTGGTTAAGAGGATAAAGTTCTGATAATTTAGCGGCTTCATTAATGGCAGTCTTTGCAACGATGTTTCTCCATTCATCTTTAATTTGTAATGGATATTGTTCCAAAATAAAGTTATCCGGTGCTTTTCCTTTTCTAAAACCAGGAAGTGAAACTTCTTTCTTTATGTTTTTAATCGCATTTTTATAAGCGGCTTGTACGCCTTCAGGGCTTACTGTGATATTTAATTTGATTAAACAATGAGGAAGTTTTGAAACAATAACTTCAAGATGATCATTATTTAATGTGTATGTTTCTAAAGGTTGTTCTTCTGGATTTGACACGGAAAGACCTCGTTTTGATTGTTTAAGCGGGCGATGAGATTCGAACTCACGACCCTCACGTTGGCAACGTGATGCTCTACCACTGAGCTACGCCCGCTTAGTAAAATAAACCGCACAGAACGCATTAATATAAAGAGGAAACGTTTTTTTGAGCAAGGAGAATTTATTATAAATGATGTGAATAAAATTTTTGTCATTTTTTATTCGCTTATTTAATGGAAATGGGTTAATAACGGTCATCAACTTGATCACGTTTTTTTAACTTACACCTTGAGAAATTGATGTTAAATTTTCGTAAACTAAAACATGATTTTTCACCT
>JAUXSJ010000136.1 GCA_030679615.1 Parachlamydiaceae bacterium
TACAATCTCATTTCTAATCTCATCTTCATACTGATTAGTTTTAAAGCCGAAGTCCTTAAAAGCAATGGAAAGGTCATCTATTACAGTCAATTGTTCCATTGATCCCATCATTGAATAGTTAGATATTGTAGTAAGTACATATCATAATTCTATATGCCATCCATCAAGTATTTTTTAATGTGCTTAATAATTTTTCAAGAATTATTGCGTGATCAAATGCGAGTTTTGGTAAATCGTTAACAGAAAACCACATAGCCTCTTTTGCATCATCCCCGGCTCTTATAGAATCTACTGAATCATTTATGAAACCGTAGTATGCAACAGAAACTGTCCTTTCTCTCGGGTCTCTATCGATAGCATCAAATATATCAAACCTTTTTAAGGCTACATTGGATACATTAGTCTCTTCAGCCAATTCTCTATGTACAGCATCTTCTACTATTTCATCAATATCAACATAACCACCAGGGAATGCCCAACAATCTTTAAACGGGTCTTTAGCTCGCCGTATAAGTAAAACCTTTATACTTTGGTCTGCATTATTAAGTAGGATTGCGTCAACAGTTAAAGCAAAGTGCGGGTATTCATATGTGTATGGCATTTTATTTTACTCCTATTTTATTTGAAAGAATAATTTACATTTTTCATAAATACTAGGTGTATTGATATCAAAGTGATTTTCAATATTACACATCTTTATTTGATAACCACTGTCAGTAAGAATATCAAACATATCTGTTATTGATTCACACCTAGATGCTTTTCGTGAATCTAGGATAGCCTTGATTATTTTATTATCTAAATAATAAAGACCAGTTGATGATAAACATTCTTGTGAGTAAGATCTTGTAAATTTTTTATTCATTAGATTCAAATATTTACCAGAAGAAGAAACCATATTTTTTGAAACACCCACCAATATTTCCGAATCATGTAGAGTTTTGGAACAATTAATGAATGCTTTAATAGTTTCCTCAGGAAATACTATATCGCCCATTGTTACAATTGCACCTTCATCGTCATTATTAGATTCCTTTATTAGATGAATTAAATTAGCACCTTTAGAAGATAGAGATTCATAACAATTACAAATTCCATATTTACCATTCAATTTGTATAAGCAATCATTAAGTAAAGTGCTATTATTATGAGTACTTAAATAATGCTTATTAATACCAGCAAGAAAAAGTTGTCTTATTAATCGACATATTATAGGTTCACCATTAATGAATAGTAATTGTTTAGGATTACCTCCGGTTATAGACTTGATTCGAGTTCCACTACCAGCAGCTAAAATAATCGAATACACTATTTGCCCTCTTCGACATTTTTAGATAATTGGATTAAACTAGATTCTCTCCATTGTTTCTCAGCAATATTATTAAAATATTCGAACCAAGTTATAGCATTTTTTTTATAACATAAGAAACCCACTCGTTCATTGGGCTTTACATCATAAGCAAGAATTTCTGCAAAAACATTATCTTCTTGGTTGTGTGTATGTACTATTGCAATATTTAGTGAAGGAGGATAATCCATAACTCTGCATTCAAGTAAATCGGTATTTTTTATGCTTGCCTTAATCTGCTCAATCATACTTAGAGTTGTTTGCAAATCTAAAGGGAGTGCTTTTTTCAAATCAAGTGTTGGTTCAACTAGTTTAACTAATTCTTTGTTAAGTGGATTCATAAAAAGAAGCCGTAATTTTACATTTGAGTTTATTACTCTAATAAAAAAATCTGTGTCTCTTAAAACAAGGGCCAAAGTCCTACCAATAAGTATAATATCTTTAGCTTGTTCTACTCTCTCACTAAGGTGAGGAAGTCCCTTTCGACCTAATAAAAACTCAACATTTCCGGTTTTTTTTAATGTACTTTTTATCTCATGGTTGAGATTTTTTAACTCATAGTTATTTTTAATATTCTGCATTATTTGGCTAACTGCGAAGGCTACAATCATAGCCAATATCGCTGATTGTACTTGCCCAACATTATTATTCTGTACCCCAAGGAATCCCGCTATCCCAGTTGCAATAAGACAAATAATCAAAATTAGGTTGTCAATACTGAATATTTCTTTAATTTTCTGTAAAAATTTCATAGAGATATTCCTTCAAATATTTTTCTACATCAATACCGAATTAGCACATAACTATTAATTAGCCCGCGAGAAGATAGCATGTTTTAGAATTTACCTGCCGCAGTTGTTTCGTTTATTAAATGAAATCCCATTTCATCGCTGGAATATGTTCCAACTATTTTTTCTTATTGTTTTTTCGAATCTATATGGTCTTACTTCTTCTATCTATCAAAATCGAACTATGTTTTTATTTTGATTCCCCAGTTTTAGCAGAATGGAACCCCTCTTTCTTTTGCAACTTACCTATTGAAGTTTTGAATATCAAGGGAAAACTGAGAGAGGCGTGGCTGAATTCCAAAGTGACTGAGTAAAAGTAAGAAAACCTCATGTCAAGCCGGAACTTTCGTCCCGACACAAACAATTGTTTGTTAACTAACCGGCATTATGAGGTAAAGTCATGAAGCCATATTTAATAAGATTCTTCAAATGCTTAAAACAGCAACCTTATCCGGAAACATTTTTGGACGAGAAATTACTTTTAATCCGCAGCTCCGGGCAATCTGCAAAGTTTCTTCAAACGCTGCTCTGGAAACATGTATAGGCGGTTCTACAAGAAGCACTTTTCCATTTGGATTGAGAAGTTTTGCAATCTCGCTAAACAGACTATTCTTATTTGGAACTTCGTGAACCATGTAAAACATTAAAACGAAATCCACTTTTTCTGTTAACCCGATTTTATCTTGCCCGCATTTATGAAGAATAATACGGTTTTCTAGTACCGTTCCTTTAATCTTTTTACTTACTATGCTAAGCATTCCCTCTTGAAGATCGGCGCCGATTACACGTCCCGTTTCTCCAACAAGCTTTGCCATATCCAAAGTAAAAAAACCGGGACCGCAGCCAACATCAAGTGCGGTTTCTCCTTCTTTTAGATAAGGAGAAAGAATTTTTTGCGGATTCTGAAATAAACGGCGGAAACGGTTATCTAAAACTCCGGCAAGTTCAACCGAACAAATATCTGTGTTTGCCCTACTCATTTGATTAATTCCTTATAAGTCTAACTGTGCGGTAAAAAATCTGCTATTTAGTTTTAATCTACACATGTTTTGACGTAGGGAATATTTATTAGTTTTTCCATCATGCCATACTTTCCCACCCGGCACCCGCAATAATAACACAACCGTATAATTCCTTAGATGCATAATTATACATAAATACGAAAAATATTTTTCAAACTTCTTGACAACTCATTTTTCTGAGGCTATCTTCGCAACAGAAATTAAGACAATGAAAAACTCAGTTATAAATATCGCCCCGAAGAACAACATCATGATGGCTATGATGTGTATGATGATTTCGTTAAATACGAAGGGCGAAGCTAAATAACTTCACTAAGATAATTAAACTAAGCCCTTCTTGAGAAATCTTGAAGG
>JAUXSJ010000144.1 GCA_030679615.1 Parachlamydiaceae bacterium
TGATTAGAAGTTTCTGATTCAATTATGTTTATGATTCTATCTACAGTGTTTTCAAATTGTTTCATGACTAAATCAAAAGAAAGTTTGTCGCAAAAATAAAGCAATTCAATGCGTGTAATTACGTGTGCAGTATGATCATGAATGAATTGATGTCCTTTTGAAAGTAAAATTTTTCCCTTTTTGGTTAAATCAATAAATAATTTATCGGTTAAGTTATCTTCTGTAGAAATAATTTCTAAATTAGGAAGGTCTGGATTTTGTTGTTGCATCTCTTTATAACGATAATTAATGATGGTTTCGTCTGGAAGAACAAATGAGTCGCAATATTCTAATTTGTAACCTAGTTGGGTATATATTTCATAAATGGATTCATTATAAATAAAGATTAGTTGTATTGCTGGATATAATTTTTCATTAACAAGCTCTTCGGCTTTTCTGAGTTCCACGTCATCTAAATTTTGAAATTCTTTTTTAAGTTCAAAATAATAAAAAAAACCCCCAGATTTTAGATCTCTTTGTCGATGAGAACAGTCATACAAGCCTTCACTTTTTTCTGAAATTTCCGGTTCAATTTTTGATGTAATTAACGGATTAGTTTTAATGTTTTTATTTAATTTTTCATTTTTATTTTTTTCGGTATCAAACGATTGAAGGTTTTTTTTACCTTGTAGATATACTTTGTTTTCTTGGTTAGTTTTATTATCTAGATCAGAGTTTGATTTTTGTTGATTTTCCTTAATATTATCCAAGTTAAAGGAACTAAAGTCTTTTTTTATAGGTTCCATAAAAATACCTATATAAATTTTGCTTATAAATTAAATAATGCAATTTTTGTGCCAAGAAATAATGTATTACTAATTCGGTTTCGCGATGTGATTTAAGAATAACGTGGTAAATTTTATAAAGGATTCTAGTTCAAAGGTTTTGATTAAAATCAGATATTGCCACGGTAATTGATATGAGGTTCAAGTCAAAAGTAAGCCTAAAGAACGACCCCTTGATTTTTATCCGCTCTTCCTTTAAAATGATTTTCTTCAATTTAAAAATTGTCCCTTCTTTTTATAATTTAAATTAATTTGATAAGGCTTCATGAGTAAACAACGTTTAAGTAAAGTTTTAGCTGCTGCAGGTGTCGCTTCTCGTCGTGCTTGTGAGGAACTCATTTTTTCTGGAGTAGTCAAGGTCAATGAGGAAGTTGTAAAAATTCCACAAACTCTCGTGGATCCTCTTGTAGATAAACTCAGTGTTCGGGATCAGCCGGTTAAACCAAAAGAAGACAAAGTTTATTATCTGCTAAATAAACCAAGAGGTTTTGTTTGTTCGACGAAAGGAAATAGTCAATCGAAACTTGTTCTTGATTTATTCAAGGATGAAGGTCATCGACTGTTTACAGTTGGTCGTTTAGATAAAGATACACAAGGGCTTTTAATTGTTACAAACGATGGTCATTTTGCAAATCAAGTCATTCATCCCTCTTCAAACATTCAAAAAGAATACTTAGTTAAAACTAACGAAGAAGTTTCTCATGAGCATCTTGTCGCTATTTCGAATGGAACTCTTGTTGAGGGAGTTTACGTTAAACCCATTCGAGTGGAGAAAGTTCGACGCGGAACAATTAAAGTTGTCATTGGCGAAGGTAAAAAGCGCGAAGTGAGAATGCTTCTTGATGCAGCAGGCTTAAAAGTTGAAGAACTCATTCGTATTCGAGTCGGTGAATTGATTTTAGGTGACTTGCCTGTAGGAACCTGGCGTCATTTAACAGAAAAAGAAAAAAAACTACTATTTGCCAAGTAAAACTATGAAAATAAATAAAATGCCATCCGCTGAAATGAATGAAATCATGCCTCTCTTGATAGGTGTTTGGAGAAGGTACATGAAAATTTCTGGGCCTTCTGATCATCTTCAAACTCGTGAGTTTAGAGATGTCGTTACTGCTGTGCAGCAGTTGCAGAAAGGATTAGAATCTGGTCGTGAGCTTGTTGGGCAAGATTACTTTTCAAAACCTGAATTATTAAGTGCTTACATTTTGTATTATTGGACTTTGCACTATCAACAAGGCCTTTCACTGATCAATGAAATTCCAAACGGACCCGGTAGAGTTCTTGATTTAGCAAGTGGACCAGGTGCTTTTTCTTTTGCAGCATTAAAGCATGGCGCAAGAGAAGTGATTGCATTGGATAAAAATCAAACAGCTCTAAAATTAGCAGGCGAAATTTGTGGAAGACATGGGTATCCTTTAAGCGCGCGTCGCCATGATATTCTAAGGTTTCCTTATCCTGTTGAAGGTAAATTTGATTTGATTATTGTAGGACACTGTTTAGAAGAATTATTTCCTGATACAGAAAAAGAATGGAATAAAAAGCAAAGAGACTGGGTAAAAAAACTTTATCATTATTTAAGTCCAAAAGGAATGATCCTCTTTGTTGAAAGTTCTGTTCTACATGTGAATCATCGTGTTTTAGCACTTCGAGATCAATTGGTAAAGGAAGATTATCCTGTACAAGCCCCCTGTGTTTGGAGAGGAGAATGCCCTGCATTACTGACAAAAAATCCATGCTATGCACAACGTGATTTTGAAAAACCTCATTTGATTAAAAACATTCAACGTGCGTGTGCGATTAATTTAAGTTCACTAAAAATGTCTTATTTACTTATGCGAAATCCAGAATCAGGACAAATTGACCTACCTAATCATCCAGTTTATCGTGTAATTAGTCCGCCAATAGATACTCATGCAGGTAAACGTTTTTATTTATGTGGGACTGACGGAAGAAAAGACTTAGGATCAAATCTTAAAGAGCAACCGATTGAATCCAGAGCTTTTGAATATTTGAAAAGAGGTGAGTTGATTTCCCTTGAAAATCCGGTAGTGAGAGGAGATCATTTCGACATTGTTTTAGGGACGCGTATAAAAATCGAGGCTGCATTGAATAAGCCTGTGGTTTTTGATGATGCTGACGCATAAAATTTCTGGTTGAAAAATAGAAAACCCCACGATATAATGTAGCCTAGACTTTTAGTCTGGGCTTGTTTTTGCAGGCTTTAGACTGCAAGTGCAGTTAAGGTTTATATTGGACTGCTGTAAGGATAGTCTTCATTTAACCGTTGGGAAAAATATAGAGGGACTTGCAGGCTAAAGCCTGCGAAAACAAGCCCAGACTAAAGTCTAGGCTACATTATATCGTTAGAATATTTGTTTTTCAACCAGGGTTAGTCGCCACCGAAAGATTATACTTCTTAAGTAAGATAAATATAAAATCGCAGTCTGAAAAACGCAATAAAGCTATAATACAATACAGTTATATAAATTATTAAATTGAGGTTTAGAAATGATTATTAACGAGTCCAGTTTTTATTATTATATTGAAAA
>JAUXSJ010000152.1 GCA_030679615.1 Parachlamydiaceae bacterium
GCTTATGTTGATTTCAACTTAAATTGCATGTTCACTCCTTACATTGGTGCTGGTATTGGTTATGCTAATATTGATATCCAAGTAAAACACAATGATAGTGATCTTCATTTTTCAGTATCAAAACATCGTAATGAATTTGCATACCAAGGTATTGTTGGAGTTTCAGCTGAAATTTGCGCAAACACAGATTGTTTTGTAGAGTACCGTTATTTTGATTGCACAGGCAAAAATAAAAATGCACACATTCAAAATGCACTTGTTGGATTAAGACGCTCATTCTAAGAAAGAATAGGACCTAACATTAAAGCCGGCTTTTGAAAGTAGTAATGACTACTCTCAAAATCCGGCTTTAATATTTTTATCAATATTCAATTATCTATACAATTCACAAAAAGCATTGATCAGAATCATTAAAACGATTATTAGTTACCTGAAGAATAAGACGGGGGCATAATGATTCAATATTCAAGCGACGAATTCGATGAAAAAAACATCTTTTCACATGATTCATGGCGTGTTTTCCGAATCATTTCTGAATTTGTAGAAGGTTTCGAAACGATGACTAATTTAGGTCCATCTGTTTCAATATTTGGATCGGCAAGAGTACCTCCTGATTCTCTTTATTATAATCTAGGGGCTGAAGTTGCCAAAGCTGTGGCAGCAAAAGGCTTTGCTATTATTACCGGTGGCGGCCCTGGCATCATGGAAGCGGCTAATAAAGGCGCTCAAGAGGCAAAAGGTCAATCGTGTGGAATTGCTATTGATTTGCCGTTTGAGTCTGATTCCAACCCCTACATTGACCCAAAGTACCGTTTAAATTTTAGGTATTTTTTTATTAGAAAAGTGATGTTCATTCGATATGCTCAGGGGTATGTTTTTTTACCAGGTGGATTTGGAACTTTAGATGAACTTTTTGAAGCATTAACATTAATTCAAACAAAAAAAATTAAGCCTTTTCCAATTTATTTAATGGGTAAAGATTATTGGTTAGAAATGTTAAAATGGGTCGAAGGAACAATGCTTTCTCATGGTTGCATTTCAGCTGATGATTTAAATTTATTTCAAATTACAGATGACCCTGAAGAAGTTGCAAATGGAATTGAAAGGCATTATCAAAGAGATCGAGCTGTTCGCAATTTTTAATTATTTTACATGTGACGCCTCTCATGCTAATAATAAAAAAACAAAGATATGCAAGATCGCTCTCAGCGGCAGGATAGGAAATCATTAAATAATTACATTATACGTAGAAGCGAAGATGTGGAAAAGAAAGGGGAAAAGCATATTTAAATAAATGGAGAAACAGATTATATATTTAAATTATTTCTCTCGAGGTCTCTTGCACTCTTCAATCTGCGTTTAATGTAATTATTTATGATTTCCTATCCTGCCGCTGAAAGCGATCCTGCCTATCCTGTTTTTTTTATTGTTAGCGTGAATTAGGTTCATGCGTATACTGAAACGAATCACACCCTAACTTCGAAACTGAATATCATATAAAAAAGTTCTCTCTCTACGTCTCCGTGCTCTCTGTAGAAAAAAAAATTTACATTCAATCTGTTAATGGCTTTACACTGAGAAGAAAAGCTGAAGTATTTTTTATCTTAAAGCTAATGCAAATATTATTCTCTTCTAAAATACTCGTATGCATACTTAAACGATTTTGGGCCTGACAAAACAACAACAAATCTCAACGCTTTGCCTAAACGTGGATTCACATTATCAATTTGCTTAGCGTAAATAAAAACTAACATCATGAAAACTAACCCAGAAATTGAAAGCGCAAAAGGACGTTTAGGTGGATTTTTTTTTATCTTATGATGATTAAAATTAGGACCATTTGATTTTGAAGTTTCGCCGCAAATTGGATCATAATTTAAATCAAAATGACCGTTATTATTTACTTCGCTTTCAAGAATAGTCATAAATTACCTAAATTTGAAAATTTTTTGATTTACGCATCTTAAAGATGCGTAGATATATAAAAGAGAAAAAGTTATTCAGGAGATTCATGAATTTTATTTTTTTTCTTATTTAATTTATTAAAGTCTAAAGAAACATCTCTATTATTGTTATTTGGTGCATTTGAATTACGTGATAAATTACCTGAAAATGTCACAGAGCTCATCGTACTTGAATATTGCAAACCTGATGTAGTTGCACCAGAAACTTTTGAAGCATAAATATTTACATGTGGTTGCATTTGTTCGGCTGTACTAACTCGATTTTTTAATTCCTTAGAATCTTTTTCACTATAAACAGTTTCTGCAGTGCTCACCTTTTTATTTTCATTTGATGTATTTGGGTATTCATATGGATGATAGGGATTGTTTTTTTTTTCATTAGCTCTCATTATTTCTCCTTTAAATCATTTGTGTTCATCATTTGTTAATTTGAATAAAAAATTGCAGGACAATATTCAGCTTTCTCTAAAGGTACTCTATGAATATCCATATTAATTAAAATATAGGGATACTTTTCAGTGCGCCAATTATTGTTCACTCCTACAAATACACGATGGCCAATTTCCCATTTATCAAATTCACTCTCTGTCAAATTGATTTGCCAAAAAGTTCCATCATTTAATTGGATAATTTGTTGATATGGCTCAATTGAATTAATAATAAATGCTCCCCCGTCCATGGGGACAGATTCTTTAATCAATTTAACTTCAGCAAATTCATTTCTTTTTTCATTATATAAAACATATTTATATGTCATAAATTTTGATGGCAAGAAAACTGTGTAGGCAGGTTTAATGAAAAGCCTCTCGCTTTTCCGCCATTGCATGATCATTTCGCGCTTATGTGGAGTCACTTCCCACATAGAACCATCTTTTAATTGCAATGAAAAACCTTTTTCAGTATACCCAAAAACATGATTACGAACATTCGATTGCAATTGAAAACTTATACTATCAATCGGATCTTCCTCATGAATGACAGCTTCAAGCGTCATTACATTTAACACGTAAAAAAGTACAATTGTGATAAACGAAACAAACCGAGAAGAAAAAAATAATTGCATCTTAACCCCAATCAAAAGCGTTTAAAGGAATTATGAATTAATTTTTTTCATTCTTCCATTTTGCGGTTTAAAATAACAATTATCTTAATTATTGAAAATTAAATTTTTAATTTATACTTAGATGACATATAAAATTACAGGACGGACAGAATAAAGAACAAGACAAACAGACATGTGAACAATGTCGTCAAAATAAAAAAAACAAGATAAGCATGATCGCAA
>JAUXSJ010000157.1 GCA_030679615.1 Parachlamydiaceae bacterium
TCGTATTCCCACAGTTCCTTCGTCACTGTGGGCTGTAATGGGAGTCGTCCTACGGACTCAAGAACAAATTAAAAAACACTTATAAAATTAAGAGAACCATTTCATCTTTGTTCTAGAGTCCGCAGGACGACTCCCATTACAGCACACAGTGACTGAGGAGCGAGTTTACGAGTGACGAAGGAACTGTGGGAATACGATAAAAAAAGGCATAGAACTCGTCAGAGCGATTCAAAAACTATTCATAATCAAAAACATAGGAACTTATGGATAATAGGATGGGCCCTGCCTTCGCTTTTTAATGATTCGGATATGCACACATATGCACTTATATAGATTGAATAGATTGAGTAGAAAATCACAACACATCATTAATATTCTCTATTGAAAAAAAGCGAAGGCAGCGCCTTCGCACTCCAAAAAGTATTATGTCATCTTGGTGATTAAACAAAAAAACCTAAAGTCGAAACTCTGTGATCAGTGGTTAATTTTTACCCCATTGTCGCTTAAGTTGATGAAAATGGTGTTACCTTTCATTCTATTTTCCATAAATTCTGATGAATGAACTATCAATGAATCATTCTTCGATAACAATCTTTTAATTACTATTGATAATTTTACATGAGTATTATATAGCCCCTTAACTTCAGGAAATTATATCTTATATTTATCTAACTCATCATTAATTTTATTTCGTGCACATTCTAAAATTTTATTTATTTCATCAAATTTAAGAAGGTTTAACGGAATGGATTGTAATTTAAGATCTTTTTTAGCATTTATAAATATTTGAAGGTTTGATTGATTGCTTCTAATATTTTTAATAAAATCTTCTATAGAATCATTTAAATTTAAGTCCTGAAATTGTTCAATAAGTATTGTTTGTTCGTTTAGATAGTTTTTGATTTTGCTTTCTAAAAATTCTTTATGTTGCTTAATTTGATCTACAATGTTTTTATTATTTATAACATTAATATTATCAATAAAATCAATATCTTTAATTTTTTCTAAAAAATCAACTATTTTTAAACGAAGTAAATTTATTTCCTCTATTGTGGAATCGTCGTTTAAATTATCTAACTTGAAACTTAGCAGTGCATATTCATTATTAGTTTCTTTAATTTTATTCTGTTGTGATTCTATAATTTTATCACGTTCAATTAAATCATTCATTTCTTTATTATTAATTGGATCTATTAATTGGTGATTTAATTGATTAATTTGATTTAAATCAAAATCATTATTATTGATTAACCCAAAACCACTATTATAGAAATCTTCAGTAAATGCACTAACTACTGTTTGATTTTGTTTATTAATTAGTTTATTAATATTTTTAATCTTTTCAGAAAATTCATTTCTGTATAAAAGTTCTTCACTCAAATTTTTTATTTTATTATATATAGGATTATCTATATTAGTGCCATAATGATTAATAATATCAAAAGCAAGTCTATTATTATACCAATGACCATCACCAAAACATTTGTTTTTTAACCGATAGAAAATCATTCCTAAATTTTTTATTTTAAGAATTAAGTGGTCAAAAAGATTTTTTGGCGCAAATTCTAGATGATCTTTTGGACCTAATAATTTTATAGCTAGTTCAACATTATATGTGTTATTCATCAATCTAATCATAAAACCCTTGTTTTTATAAATTATTTTAAATTCATTTGCTTTTTTTATATAATAGATTAACACTAACCTAAATTATTTACAAAAAAAAATTTTTTACCAAGTTATATAATACAATTTTGCAATTGTATATTTTTAAGTAATTTAAAATTTTTAATATTTTAACAATAAAAAATTTTTATGATTCATATAAAAAAAATATGTTATTAACACCAAACATCAAAATGCTTATAAATTATTTATGGTTAGAGCGACACGAATCGCGATAGCGATGGAAGCACTTAGCCTCATGCAAATGAAGAGTCGATAGACTCGAATGCAGCTTGAGGTTAAATGACTCAACACAATCGAGCAGTGTAACTGCGACAGGGTTCCCTAGAATGAGATGAACTTAGAGACACGTGGATGAGAAAGGACGACATTTTAAATTGAGGCAACTATGAGATAACATTTAATATATTTACAGTAAACAGATTGCTAACTTCGCACACCATGCACTTTTAAGAAAAGAGTTTCTAAGACTATAGAAAACGATGTTGATCGCTGCAAGGATAATTGAGCTTCCTCTACAAAACTGTAAATATCTTTTAATGAGCATTCTTTTTGCGTTTTTAACGCTCTCACCAAAGCTTCATGGTAATCTCGATTCTTCAAATGAGTGATTTCTCCACCCAACTTAAGGACTTCCTTATCTCGAAACCATGCCAGAAAATCATCAAATATACTTTTTGCTTCTTGCATGGTCACTAAAGAAATCACCCCTTCTAATTCTTTCTCCATCATTTCTAACTGATGGAGCGAAAGATGAACTTTAGGAATAGCTTTCAACTCTTCTTTAGCTGCATTTTCTATTTGAAGTTTGATTTCTTCAACTCGATCATTAAGACTCTTTACCTTTTCTTGTAAGTGACGATAATGATCTAATGGACATGCGGCTAAAAAATTCAATAGTTCTTTACGTATCGGATTTTCTCCTTGCTCCACCAAACGGATTGCTCGTTCAATGGATCCTTCTGCTTTTATTGCTATCTCTTGCGCTTCAGAATCAGATATTGAATGTTTTTCTTGTAAAATCTTTGTGATTTCATTAACAGATAAAGATTGAAAATGAACGACACGGCATCGAGATAACAGCGTAGGAATTAATATCGATGAAGATCGACTCAAAAGAATAATTAATGTTCTTGGCGGAGGTTCCTCAAACGTCTTTAACAATGCATTCGCACTGTAACTCAACATTCGGTCTGCTTCATGAATAATAAATACCTTCCACTCAGCTTCGAAAGGTGGATAATTCACCTCTTCACCTAATTGACGCATGGATTGAATGGAATGCATGCCCAGTTTACCTTCAGGACGATAAACGTGAATATCCGGATGTACACCATCCTGAATTTTTTTTAATTGAGATTCAGCCATAAGACCTTGTCCCATTATTTTGGCTGCTAAGACCATAGCAAACAAGCTTTTTCCAATTCCTTCAGTACCCACAAACAAAAGAGAATGACCAATTTTTTGTTTGTTCACCATGCTCGTCAATTGTTGTTTGATCTTTTCATTTCCTTTAATCTGATCAAAATCTGTTGGAAATAGACTCATACTGGATTCTTCATGGGTGAAATCGAAAAATGTTTTTCGATAATGGAAGTTGCCTCTTGTAAAACAACATTTTTTGACTGATTAGCATCAATTTTAACAATACGTTCTGGATCTGCTTTTGCTAAATCATCAAAAATGGATTTAATCGTTTGATGAAAAGATAGATGTTCCGACTCAATACGATCCAACTCACCAGAAGCGGCATTTTCTTTTTGAGTGGATTTAGCACGATTTAATCCCACTTCAGGTTTCACATCTAAATAAAGAGTAAGATTCGGCTTAGTTTCACCACACGCCATTTGACATAAATGCTGTACGTATTCAATGCCTAATCCCCTTGCTCCGCCCTGATAAGCAATCGTTGACTCATTAAAGCGATCACAAAGAACAACCTGCCCTTTTGCAAGAGCAGGTTGAATTTTTTCATAAAGATGTTGTGATCTTGCAGCCAAAAACAAAAACAACTCTGCTTGATCGCTCATTTTAAAAGATGAATTTTGTTCCAACAACCAATTTCGAATCGTTTCTCCAAGAAGAGTTCCACCTGGTTCACGTGTCATCAAAACTTCATAACCATAACTAACAAAATAATCTGCTAATTTTTGCATTAATGTCGTTTTGCCTGAACCTTCTCCCCCTTCCAAGGTAATGAAAAGTCCATTTGAATGAACTTTACTCACATCCTACCTCTTAGTTTTCTTCATCTTCGTCATTATCTTCTTCATTATCTGCTTCGATTTCTTCTTCTAAATCATCGATGACTTCTTCAGATAAATCTTCTGAATCTTCAGAATCTTTTAAGTTGGTCACTTCATTTGCTTGCAATGGAGCTTCAGAATTTTCAGAGTTTGAATCCGTCGGTTCGTCTGCTTCAGTTCCCTCTAGCTTTTGAATTGCAACTAAGTAGTCGCCTTCTTTCAAGTTCGCTAATTTAACACCTTGTGTTGCTCGACCCATCACGCGAAGATCACGCATGCTAATACGGACAGCTTGACCCGAATTAGACATCATGACCATTCCATCGTTGTCAGTGACACAAAGAGCTCCGATTACATTTCCATTACGCTCGCTTGTAATAATGGATCGAACTCCAACGCTACCACGATTTGTTTGACGGAAGCTTTCAACATCTGTTCTCTTTCCAAATCCGTTTTCACAGACGACAAGAATCGATTCATCTCCATTAACCACTTCACATCCAACAATAAAGTCATCGTTATCTTTTAAGTTTGCCCCTTTCACCCCTCGAGCTGCTCGTCCCATTGCACGTACTTTACTCTGGTCAAATCGTATTGCCATTCCTAAATGAGTAAAGAGCATCACTTGTTGTGCTGGACGAACCATGCGAGCGGCAATGAGTTCATCTCCCTCATCGATATCTAAAGCAATAATCCCTTTACGACGTGGATTACTAAATTCTTGCAACAATGTCTTTTTAACAACTGCTTTACGCGTTGCCATTAAAATGCATCCCTCTTCTTCAAAAGAAGACACTTTTAAAATCGTTGCAATTTTTTCTTCAGGACGTAAATCTTCTAATAAATTGATGAGTGGCTTACCTTTCGATTTTCTTCCTGTTTCAGGAATTTGCCAAACTTTTAACCAATAACAACGTCCTAAAGTCGTGAAAATCAATAAGTAATCGTGTGCAGAAGCAACATATAATCCTTTTATTGCATCATCTTCACGCTTCGCTTGCATTCCGGACACACCTTGTCCACCACGTCTTTGTTCCCTAAATGTGTCAACAGGCATCCTTTTGATATAATCGTCTTGAGAAATGGTAATAATGACCTTCTCATTTGCGATTAAATCTTCCATTTGCATTTCAGTTTCTGCAGCAATAATCTGGGTCTTTCTCAATGATTTATGGTGTTTTTGAATTTCTGTTAACTCTTCACGAATAATATCTCTCACCATCGCTTCGCTTGCTAAAACCGCTCGCAAATGATCAATTTTCTTGAGAAGTTCTTGATATTCAGCATTAAGTTTATCTCTTTCCAATCCTGTTAATTGATACAATTTCAATTCAAGGATGGCATTCGCTTGACGCTCTGTAAATTCAAAACGACTCATCAAATGAGTGCGGGCTTCATCACGATTATTACTTGCACGAATCAACTTGACGACTTCGTCTAAATGATCGATGGCTTTTAAATAACCTTCTAAAATATGCGCACGCGCTTCAGCCTTATTCAATTCAAATCGTGTACGTCGACGAACCACTTCAATTCGATGATCAATCCAAGCTGAAATCATATGCTTAATGGTCATTAAACGTGGCAGCCCTTTATCCAGAGCTAACATGTTACAACCAAAAGTGATCTGAAGATCAGTGAATTTATAGAGCTGATTAATAACAACTTCAGGAATTTCTGCGCGCTTCAATTCGATCACAATGCGCATTCCGTCCTTATCAGATTCATCACGAAGATCAGAGATTCCAGTAATCGTTTTCGCATTAATTAACTCAGCAATATTTTCTATCAAACGTGATTTATTGACGTTGTAAGGAATTTCATCGATGACGAGACGAAGGCGCTCTGATTGCCCCTCCATTTCTTCCACACGAATCACACCACGCAACATGACCTTTCCGCGACCTGTATGATAGGCCTCACGAATTCCACGATACCCACAAATGATTCCACCCGTTGGAAAATCTGGACCAGGCATTACCTTCATGATATCATCGACACTCGTCGTAGGATCATCTAGTAACAATAAAGTTGCTTTGATTAGTTCATTGAGATTATGAGGGGGAATATTTGTTGCCATTCCGACAGCAATACCGGAAGAACCATTACATAGTAGATTTGGAAATTTAGCAGGGAAAACAGTAGGTTCATTTTTCGTTTCATCGTAGTTAGGCACCATGTCAACAGTGTCTTTATCCAAGTCATCCATTAACTCGACTGAAGCAGCTGTTAAACGTGCTTCTGTATAACGCATCGCTGCAGCTGGATCACCATCGACAGATCCAAAGTTTCCTTGACCATCAATCAAATTATAACGCATCACCCACTTCTGAGCCATTCTGACTAAAGTAGGATAAATAACAGCCTCACCATGTGGGTGAAAGTCACCAGATGTATCACCGGAAATTTTAGCGCATTTACGATGCTTTCCATTTGGACTCAAATTAAGTAAACGCATCGCATAAAGAATCCTTCGTTGTGAGGGTTTTAATCCATCACGAACATCAGGAAGGGCTCGAGAAATAATGACAGACATGGAATAGCGTAAATAGCTTTCCTTCATTTCGTCTTCAACATTACGCGGAATAATCACTTCATTTTCAGTATAGGACATAGTTTACCTCTAAATATCTAAGTTTCCGACAGATAATGCATATTTCTCAATAAATTCTCGACGAGGTGGCACATCGCCGCCCATGAGCATCGTAAACATGTGATCAGCTGCAATCATATCAGGCAATGTCACCTTAATCAATGTACGTTTTTCAGGGTCCATTGTTGTTTCCCAAAGCTGGTCGGCATTCATTTCACCCAAACCTTTGTAGCGTTGAATTTCAATGCCTTTACGTCCATTTATCCTTAAGAATTCAATCATTTCTTTTAAGGTATAAAATTGAGTCTTTTTATCGCCTTCCTCAGTCACTTCCACTAAACTTCCATCTGCAACGAGATATTGATTAATTTTAAATTTAAAGTGATCTAAACGTTCTTCTAATTTTTGCATCGCTACGACTTCATAAAGTTCGAAGAAATTCAAACGCGCCGGCTTAAAGATCTTCATTTCTTCTGTCACTTCTTCAGCTGGAATAGATGTCAGTGTTTGTTCATGACGATGACGTTGAGAATCTTCTTCTTGTTTACGCAAAGCAACCAGTTCCTCTTCTGAATAAACAAAACGACTTCCATCCATCAAATTCACTTGAAAACGAGGTAACTGACCATTCTCATTCCTTAAAGATAAAAACTCTCTAAAAGGCACACCTTTTTTTTCGACTCGAGAAATAAATTGTTCGACTTCTAGGACACTGTCAATTAATTCTTTCGTCTCATCGACATTTAATTCTTTATTTAAATGAGGCAATTTAATTTTTACATCACTTAATCCAAGCTCTAATAAATAATCATCCATCTCTTTTTCAGAATGAATATAACGACTCGTCTTCTTACGAGAAACCCGATACAGTGGGGGTTGAGCGATGTATATAAAGTTGTTTTCAACTAAAGGGAACATATGACGATAGAAAAATGTTAAGAGCAAGGTACGAATATGGGATCCGTCAACGTCAGCATCCGTCATAATAATGACTTTATGATAACGCAATTTTTCAAGATTAAAATTATTGTTTCCGATTCCACAACCAAGCGCAGCTACCATGGTGCCCACTTCAGTGTTTTGCAAGATTTTTTCAAGTCGTGCTTTTTCAACATTCAAAATCTTACCACGAATCGGCAAAATGGCCTGAAAACGACGATCTCTTCCTGATTTTGCAGATCCACCCGCTGAGTCTCCCTCAACAATATAAATTTCACAAAGCGCAGGGTTTTTCTCTTGGCAATCTGTTAATTTACCTGGCAATCTCGCACCATCCAACGCAGATTTTCTCAGGGTGAGTTCCCGTGCTTTTCGCGCTGCCTCACGAGCCTGTGCAGCTATGATTGCTTTATCTGCAATCAGCTTGGCGTTAGCGGGATTTTCATCTAAAAAGATAGATAATTCTTCACCGACAATTTGTTGCACAACAGATCCAACATCACTATTTCCCAATCGCTGCTTTGTTTGTCCTTCAAATTGAGGGTTTGCGACTTTCACAGAAATGACAGCGGTTAACCCTTCCCTCATGTCTTCTCCAGAAATCGAAATTTTATCTGTTTTGAGAAGATTATGATTTTTAATATAATTATTTAACACACGTGTGAGGGCTGTTGAAAACCCAGTAAGATGACTTCCACCTTGACGTGTAGGGATATTATTAACGTAAGAAAAAATGGTTTCGTTATATCCATCATTCCATTGCATCGCCACTTCAAATTCAATCGGGCCATCGTCTCCTTGCTTAGTTCCAAGAATGTAAACAGGAGCTGGGAATAATGGTTCTTTATTTTCATTTAAGTATTCGACAAACGATCTAAGCCCACCAGTGTAGCAAAAATTAATTGCTTCATTATCTAAATTCTTTTCGTCCCGAAAATAAATATTGATTCCACGATTTAAAAAAGCCAATTCACGAAAACGTTTTAGCAAAATGTCATAATCGAATTGGGTCTCTTTCATGACTTCATCATCAGGCCAAAACCAAACGCGAGTTCCCCTTTTGTCAGTTTCACCAATCTCTGAAACAGGAGAAACCACTTTTCCTTGACTAAATTCGATCTCGTAAATTTTTCCTTGTTTATATACCTGAACAAGCATTTTTTTAGAAAGTGCATTCACACAAGAAACACCAACACCATGCAACCCACCAGATACTTTGTAAGTGTCTTTATCAAATTTTCCTCCGGCATGAAGAATCGTCATCACCACTTCAAGTGCAGTTACAGTGCGACCTTGTTTTTTAGATTCCTTTTCATGCTTTTCTACAGGAATTCCACGACCATTATCTTCGACACTAATGGATCCATCTTTGTGGATGACTATTGTAATTGCGGTACAATGACCAGCCATGGCTTCATCAATACAGTTATCGACCACTTCATAAACCAAGTGATGTAATCCATTGACACCTGTATCGCCAATATACATTCCCGGGCGTTCTCGAACAGCTTGTAGACCTTCCAACACCGTAATAGAACCAGCATTGTATTCCTTCTCAACCGTGGGTTCGCTATCTATGTCTGATGTATCAACAACCATATTTTACCTAAAAAGTGTAGTTTTTCTTCTCATGCTTAACCTATTCTAAAATGAATAGTTTTAATTTCAACATGAGGAAATTTTTTCCTTAAAATTAGAAGAATGCGAAATTTTTCATGTTGGTTTAACAAACTATGTAAGGTAGAATTTCTTACCTTAACAACTAAAATCCCGTCATTAAAAGAAAATGCTTGTGTCATTCCAGCTAACTGTGGGCCAATGATTTCAGGCCAGCAAGCTAAAATGAGATCGTGTCTCTGATCATGAATCTCGCCGATTTTTGAAAGAACTTGAGGAATCAAGTCTGTCATGCGACGAGTCGTGGGGCGAGTCCCATCGTAATTTCTAGGAATTCGAGAGTAAAAAACCTTAGCCAAAACGATCCATCCGTCTTAATTTCACTGAGTTCAGAAGAGAAATTTGTAAGACGGATCATAACATAAGAAGGAGTGACGATCAATAAGAATTGTCAGGAAAATTCGCTTTTTTTTATTCTCGTTTATTATAACCGCTGTAATCATATCCTGATTTAAATATATATATACCATCGAAAAGAACAGCCTTAAATTCTGACCGAACATTAACTTTTAAAGTTTTTAATGGTAAAACTTCAGATTTTTCCACTGCATAAAGAAATTTAGCTTTCCATAACAATAAAGACACTGCTGGATAATCAGATTTTTTAATTTTATTCGGTTGAATTCCAATGAATGTTTGAGGCTCTAGAATTGGAGAAAAATTAATCTTTGATTCAAAATCTTCTTTTATAATGCGCGCAGAATGGTAGGCTTTGTTAACCAATTTCGCTTCTAGACTATCATTTGTACCTAAAACTTGGGATCGAAGATTTAAATAGGCTGCTTTTTCAATGTAATAATAAAAACTGGACTCGTTAATAATCATTTCTAAACCTCTAATATTAATACTCATTAAATTAATTCTTTTTAAAATTAATTCGTACGATACTAAAAACGTCTTTGTATCCTAAGACTTCAATTAGATAAAATGATGTCTCAGATAAAAGGATTTTAGCCACACAGCAACGTTTCGACAAGTCGAAGCTATGAAAGCGGTGACAAGCCGCATACGCATCAACCTAAAAACTTCTTGTTTATTGAACATAAAGACTTAATTAGCCTGAAAGGCTTAAATTGCAACAGCCCAGGTCATCGCCTTGGGTTAAGTGAAACACACAGAATCGCAGTCTGAAAGACTGCAATAGGCTCAAATAAATGAAATTTGAATTGATTTAACTGCATTATATCTCTATTGCAGTGATTCAGACTGCGATTCTGTGTTTCACTTAACCCAGGGCGATGCCCTGGGCTGTTGCAATTTAAGCCTTTCAGGCTAATTAAGTCTCTGTGGTTCAACAAACAAAAGATTTTAGATTGATGCGTATGTTACAAGTACCGCACTCCACATGTAATCTAAAAATGATTTTAATCACTTTTTCAGGGAAATTTGATTTTTTTTAAATATCTATTGACGACGCTCAAATAAAGATCCAAGAAGAGGGATTTTTGAATCAAACACAGACTTATTATAAGTAGATCCCGGGAATGAACCTTTTTTGGAGTTCCCCTCTTTTGCATCAATATATTTTAATTTCCACGTTAATATAGATACACGCTGAAAGACAGCTTTTTTAATTTTAATTCTTTGAACGTCAATTTCCGTTTGAGGTTCTGGCATTACAATAATACTTTCTATTTTAATGCGTGCATCATGATAAGCTTTATTAACCAATTTTGCTTCTAAACTATCATTTGTGCCTAAAACTTGGGATCGAAGATTTAAATAGGCTGCTTTTTCAATATAATAATAAAA
>JAUXSJ010000158.1 GCA_030679615.1 Parachlamydiaceae bacterium
TCGTCTTTTTTCTGGAATAGATACATTAATGCGACCTGATAGATAAGCACCGGTCAAAGAATTTTTGTCTTTTAAAATTTCTTGATAGGTTCCTTGAGCTATGATATGGCCGCCTGCTTCACCAGAGTGTGGACCAAAATCAAGGATATAATCCGCCATTTTTACTGTTAAAGGATCATGTTCAACCAATAGCAAAGTATTTCCTAAATCTTTAAGTTGCTGAAGGGCTTGATTGAGTCGCATATTATCATGTGGATGTAATCCAATCGTTGGTTCGTCTAATACATAAAGCACACCCGTTAGACCGCTTCCTAGTTGTCTTGCAAGGCGTATCCGTTGTGCTTCTCCTCCACTAAGTGTTGGTGCGCCACGTTCTAAACTTAGATAATCAAGTCCAATTTGACATAAAAAGGTTAACCGGTTGATGAGTTGCCCATATATTTCTTCAAGAATTTTAAAATCGTCTTGTGGGATTGTTAATTTCTTTACAAAATCTAATGCTTCTTTAATGGGTAAACGACAAAGATCATGAATCGCTAATTTTTGAATGGTCACATGTCGGGCTAAAGGATTGACTCGAGCTCCCCGACAAGATAAACAGGGTTGTTCTTTCATTAAAGGGATAACAGCTTCTTTTAATCTCAGCATTCCAGCTTTCGCAATTTTAGCAAAAAGATGATTAATTCCTGTCCATCTAACTTTTAATCCAGATTTCGTCGTTAACCATTGATCTTCTGGCATTCCTTGCATAAATAGCTGTAATTTAGCAATAGGAAGTGAATGAAGAGGTGCGTTAGGATCTATTTTTGCGTATTCTAGAAACAAATTCACATAATGAAAGGATGTATTTGTATAGCCATATCCCCATAGATGACGAATTAAACTTGCAATGGAATGTTTTAAAACCTCTGGATTGTGCATTAAATTTGCACCATACTCATAACCCAAGCCTGTACAATCGGTACACATCCCGTTCGGTGTATTAAATGAAAAAGTGTGCGGCGTAATTTCTGGATATGATTTTCCTGTGCTTTCAACTGAAAATGATAGATTGAATAACTGCTCTTGATCATTGTGAAAAACGACTAATTTTCCTTTACCTAAATATGCTGCATTCTCAATTGCCTCATCCAAACGAGCTTTAGCTGAAGGGTCCACCTTCAGTCGATCGATCACTAAAAATAAATGATTTTTTCTTTTACGCTCAAATGGGATCAATTTTTCGTCACCTTCTTGAACAATCTCATAGAATTGTTCATTTAAACGAATGCGGATATATCCTTGGCGTCTCCATTTTGAAAGAATATGCTCAAATTCTTCTCTTGAATGGATTTCAATGGGTGCCAAAATGAAGATAGGGGTTCCTAATGAATAATTTAAGACTCGATCTACTACATGTTCTTTGCTAATCGCTTTAATAATTTCGCCTGTTTCTGGACAGTGTGCAATACCTAATCGTGCATAAAGAATACGTAAAAAATCATAAATTTCAGTCATTGTACCGACTGTACTACGTGGATTTCCAGCATGTGTTTTTTGTTCAATGGCAATGGCAGGGGAAAGACCTGTGATTTGTTCAAGTTTAGGTTTTGTCATTTGTTTGACAAATTGACGCGCATAGGGAGAAAGTGATTCAATATAGCGCCTTTGACCTTCAGCATAAACTGTTTCGAAAGCAAAAGACGATTTACCTGATCCAGACGGACCAGTGCAAACAGTGATTTTTTCTCGAGGGATTGATACAGTTATATTCTTTAAATTATTTTGCTCGCCACCGGTTAAAGTAATTTCAGTCAGAGCCTTAACTTCTTTTTTTAAAGAAGATTTTTTTGCAGTTTTTTTAGCTTGTTTGATTTTTTCTTCTGTGTTGGGATTCAACACTGCAAAAACTGCATGGCCTGTTGGGGTGTTCATGCGACTAATTTTTTCCGGAGTGCCTTCCGCAACAAGAGTTCCACCTCCATTTCCCCCTTCAGGACCCAAATCTAGTATCCAATCAGCTGTTTTCACAACATCCATATTATGTTCAATAACAAGGACTGTGTTTCCCTTATTAACAAGAGCTTGCAAGACTATTAAAAGATGTTGAATGTCATGAAAATGAAGGCCTGTCGTCGGTTCGTCTAAAATATATAACGTTTTTCCTGTGGCCGGTCTTACAAGTTCTTTAGCTAATTTAATGCGTTGTGCTTCTCCACCCGATAAAGTTGTCGAAGATTGACCAAGCTTGATGTAACCCATTCCAACTTGTTTTAAAGTATCTAGCTTTTTTTTAATTGGAGGAATGTTTTCGAAGAACTCGGAAGCTTCTTCGACATCCATTTCGAGGGCATCGTAAATATTCTTTTCTTTGTAAAGAATGGATAATGTTTCATGATCAAATCGTTTTCCTTTACAAAGCGAACACTCTACCCATGCATCCTCCATAAAATCCATATCCACTTTGGTGAGACCCATACCCTCACATTGTGGACAAGAACCTTCTTTAACATTAAAACTAAAACGACCAGCTTTATAACCCCTTGCTAAACTTTCAGGGAGTTTTGTAAATAAATCTCTTATCTCATCAAAGACTTTAATGTAGGTAGATGGATTCGAACGTGGATTTCTTCCAATAGGAGATTGATCAATCGCAATGACTTTATCAATATTTTCGATTCCAGAAATACTTTTATGAGAACCAACGTCATGTTCTCCACCGTGCAAAGTATTTGATAAAACAGGATGTAGAATATCAGTAATCAATGAAGATTTTCCTGATCCAGAAACACCTGTTACAGCAACAAATAATCCCAAAGGTATTTTAACACTCAAATTTTTCAAATTATGATGAGTGGCGCCATGGATTTCTAGGCATTCTTTAGTTTTTTTTCGTCTTTTTTTAGGAATGTCAATTCTAAGTCTTCCAGACAAATAACCACCGGTTAAGGAAGATGGAGTTTCTAATAAACTGGTAACACTTCCATTAACAAGAACTTCACCACCTTGAACACCAGCGCCTGGACCAAAATCAACGACTCGATCAGCCTCCCAAATTGTTTCTTCATCGTGCTCAACGACAATGACAGTGTTGCCTACATTACGAAGATGTTTCAATGTTTCAATCAATTTTTGATTGTCACGAGGATGCAACGCTATAGAAGGCTCATCAAGAATATAAGTGATACCAACAAGACCACTTCCAATTTGTGAAGCTAAACGCACACGCTGTGCTTCTCCACCTGATAAGGTGGGAGCTGTGCGATCAAGACTAAGATAATGAAGACCCACTTCCATAAGAAATTGCAGTCTTTGTTTAATTTCTTTGAGTAATTCTTCAGCAATTAAATGATCTTGATCAGAAAGTTTTAAAGATTGAAAAAATTGTAAACAATCTTCAACAGTCATTGCTGTTAAATGTGATATGCGTTTTCCTTGTAATAAAGTAGCAGCAGGATAGGGTTTAAGTCGTTCGCCAGAACAATCTGGACAGGTCTGGATGTGCATTAATGCTTCGGCCTTTTTACGATAACTTTCACTCTTCGCCTCAGCAAAGCGCATATGTGCATCATAAAGAACTCCCTTCCACTGAATATGATCAGTCCATTGCTGACCAGTTACAGGATGGGTAAAATGCATTTTTGTCCATTTTTTTTCAGTTCCATATAAAAAAACTTTTTGCGCTTGTGGACTTAGTTTTTTCCAGGGGGTAAGGACGCTAAAACGATATTCTTGCGCTAAATTATCATAAATATTTCCATATCGAACCGTTTCATAAGGACTCGCAATTGAACAACAATTTTCTGAGATGCTTAAATTTTGATCAATCACCTTATCAAGGTTAAATTCGTGTATCGTCCCCATCCCATGACATCGAGGACACATTCCACTAGGACTATTAAAAGAAAAATCATGAGGTTCGAGCGCCTGATAATAAATTCCTGATTTAGGAGAGAAAGCATGCATTGAGAACAATTGTTCTTCATTCGTATCCACATTTAGAATATGACAGACACCTTTTCCATGTTCAAGAGCAAGTGTAACAGAGTCGGAAATGCGAGATACTGAGTCTTTATGGATTGTCACACGATCAATTACTAAATCGACGTTGTGTCCGACGTTGCCATCAAGAGTGAGTTGATCAGATAGATGGACAATTTTTCCATCAATTCGAACCCTCATGAAACCTTTTCGAATTAATTCTTGAAAATCCTCTTTAAATTCAGCTTTTTTTTCACGAGCATATGGAGCAAAAATAATAATCGTTGATCCATCTGGAATGCTTTCAATGCTTTTAATAATTTTTTCACGACTTTGCGGTTTAACTGGCTCTCCACTGATAGGACAATGAGGTACACCAATGCGTGCATAAAGAAGACGTAAGTAATCGTGAATTTCTGTTAAAGTACCGACAGTTGAGCGTGGATTTCGACCAGCAGATTTTTGTTCAATGGCAATTGTCGGAGAAATACCCGTTGCTTTTTCCATATCGGGTTTTGAGAGTTCACCCATTTGTCTTCTTGCAAAAGAAGACAAAGATTCCACATAACGACGTTGACCTTCAGTATAAATTGTATCGAAAGCCATAGAAGACTTACCAGAACCAGAAACTCCGGTAAAGACGATGAGTTCGTTTTTAGGAAGAGTAAGATCTACGCCTTTAAGGTTGTGAACCCGAACAGATTTTAAGACAATATTTTCTTCATGCATAATTATACTGAAATTCTTATATTTAATGATTTAAGTAAATATTTTATCAGATTAATAGAGGATTGTCGAATATATTTTTAAATGAATTTTAACAAATACCACATAGATGACTGACTTAACTTTTGATCTATTTTTCAAAATATTTTTTGGAGTGCGAAGGCCCTGCCTTCGCTTTTTTGTTCAGATGTTGAATCATTTTCTACTCGATCAATTTAGTCTATAAAAGCATAAGATCAAGACATTATTCACAAATATCCGAATCATAAAAAAGCGAAGGCAGGGCCCTTACAGATGGGCAGATCTTTTTGTTCACAACACTTAACGTATTTTGCAAAACAATAATTGATTTCTGTAGTCCGATAGAACGTTACTTCTCGAAAACAATTTAACGCAGAGGCGGGGAGTCAGGAAGATGCAGAGAAAAACGTTTATAATTATATTGGTTAAATGTTCTTCTCTGTGTCTCCCTGTCTCCCCGCCTCTCCGTTAAGTTGTTTTCGAGAAGTAACGGCCTATCGAGTTACAAAACAATTGTTAATCAAGTTGTTGTGAACAAAAAGATGTGTCCACCTGTAAGGGCAGGGCCTTCGCACTCTAAAAATTATTTGATATTTTGTAATATTAATGTTATTTATTCTTTAAGGTCGTCTAACAACAATTCTTCTTTAGTTAAAAATTCCCATTTTTGATTGATCAACCAATAATTTTGATCTAAGGCTTTTAAATTTGTTCCATTTGAATAAGATTCGAATAATTCAAGCTGCGCTGTTCCTGGGTTTATTAAAAAACAAAAATGAAGATCATGAATGCCTTGATTCCAATTTGTGTCGCCAAAATAGACTGTTGAGTTTTCTAATTTTGTCTTTAATTCAATGGATAAGGATTGACAAATTGCACTATCAATTTCTCTCTTTAACAATTCCTCCTTAGAAGAATCAGCTAGTGCGTGCTCGCATACATTAATGATTGCATCACGATATGCTTTAATTTTCATTTTTTTATCTATTCGGTCGATTTGGCTAAAAATCATTTTTTTAATCTCAGGAGTGAAAAAATGCGGAAGAATTTTATGATCGATTTTTTTTAATAAATTTTTTGCAGTTGTTTTATCAATGATTGAGTTAGCTATTTCTAAACCAGGTTGAATCACTGTTGATTCTAACCAATCATAAGTGGGAGTAGAATCATTCCAAGCTCTTAATAAAGATGGGTGCCCGGGCATAAATGGAAAACGATGTTTTCCTGTTATACAAAATGGAATAAATTTGTATGGATTGAAGTAAAATAAAACCTTTTCTTCTTGTTTCATCGCCTTGCAAAAATCAATCATTTTTATTAGAGCTTGCTCTGCATTTTTTAAAATAAAGCTTTCCGCTTCAATTATAAACTCTTTTTCAAAATAAACTTTCATAAGTGCTTTTGAATTACTTCCAATTTTTGTGATCCATGGAGTGTATTGAAACTGATATGTCGAATGATTTTTTTTCTTTGCTGCAAGTTTTAAAATTTCATTATTAGAAGGAAAGTATTTAATAAGCACATAACAAATAAATTGATAAGAGGGAATGTAAGGAATTAAGATATTTAAAATTTGATTAAGTTCCTCCTCTTCAATTTTTTTCAAATTTTGGGAAATTTTTTCCTTACTTTTATTTAAAATTAATAAAATAAAATTAATAAATTTAATTTGATTATCAATGCGGTAGGTATTGTAATATAAAATAAAACCAGCTTCTTTAGTCTGAGATTCTGTAAGTAAATCCCGTCTTATATCCGGATCATATTGGATATTGATATTTTGATTAATAATCTTTTGTATGGTTAATAATAATTTTTCCACTGTTTTTGAATCGGGAACCTTTTTTTCTCCTAATTTAAATTGTAATGCATCTAAAATCGCATCTGAAATTGCTC
>JAUXSJ010000160.1 GCA_030679615.1 Parachlamydiaceae bacterium
TGGTCTGAAATTTGCTGATGCGCTTTTTATTTTACATGTTGGTGCAGAATCTTTACCCCAAGCTTATACTCTAACATCTTTTGGGATGCTAGGTGTTGCTTGTTTCCTTTTATATGGATTTCACAGATTATCTTCTTACCATATTTACCTGACCATACTGATTATAGGTGTATTTTTTTATCTATTTGTGTTGTCTTGTCGGTTTTTAGAAATTGGGATTGATTCTCAATGGTTTTGGTATTCCCTTAAATTAGTGGGATTTTTCCTATTTGCAGTATTAATGACATGCTATTGGACGTTTATCGATCAATATCATCACATGCAAGATGCAAAGCGATTATATAGTTTATTTAGTTCAACCATTTTTTTAGGTGCAACGAGTACTGGTATTGTGATGTATTTGGGATTTTTAGATCTCAATCATTTAATTATTTTAATTTTATTTCTTTTTACATGCACTTTTTTCTGGGTTAGGAAGATCGCGAAAGAATTACCATTGATTGCTCATGAGGAAACAGAGCAGGGGCAACCTGTTTATGAAGAAGGTAATTCATTTAAGTTTTTGATTCGATCTATTCTTTCTTCTCCATTTACGATGTTATTGATGTCGTTTAATTTACTTATCTACTTACTTTTAGTGATTACAGAATACAACTATCTCTTTACGTTTCAAAATTATTTTGTATCTCAACACGACCAAAATTTAGGTGGTGGAACAGAAGCGCAATTGACATTATTTTTAGGGCAATGGTTGGCATCAGTTAGTGCAAGCAATTTAATTTTTGGATTATTTGTTTACAGTCGATTGGTGCGTCGTTGGGGAATTAGTTTTCTTCCAATGATAACTCCGGTTCTTCTTATTATTGCTTTTACCGGTTGGACATTAAGTCCAAGTTTAATTTTTCCTTTAATAGGATTTTTTGTTGTAGAAGGAACAAGTTATGTGATTGATGACAGTAACTTTAATTTATTATTGAATGCAGTGCCATCAAAGTTTAAGTATAAAATCCGAGTCATGATCGAGTCTTTCTTTGAGCCCATTGGGATGTTGTTGAGTGCAATACTGCTCTCTTTTTTTCAACAAGAAAGTAAATTATTAGGATTAATTTTAGCTGTTTGTTTACTTATCGTGGCGGCCATTTTGCGTTCTAATTACTTGAAGGCCGTTTTTTTTAATTTGTCTGATAATGCCATTCATTTTCATCGATCTATTAAAGATTGGTTTGGAAAAATGTCAATCAAGCAAAAAAAATCTGCTGAAAGTCGTCTTTTAGCTATTTTGAAATTAAATAATGAAGGTCAAATTTTTGCTTGTGAAGGATTACTAGCCTTTGATGATCCGACGATTTTAAAACAACTGCTACGCATTACTTCCACAATGGATTCATCAATTAAAATAAAATTATTGGATTTATTTGAAAAAAGCATATTTTCAGTCAATCCCTTAGTTTTAGATGCAATTCATGAATGGGCCAATCAATCTGATGACTCATTATTAAAAAGTGCGATTCGTTTTTATTTAGCAAAACAAAGCCTTTTGGATCCTGAAGCAATGATTAATGACTTAAATAGCACCAATATTCAGTTAAAAGGCGCCGCTATTATTTCACTAAAAAAAGCGTTTGTTCATTTACCCTCTGTGACTATTTCTAAATACCAGTCTTTATCGAAACATTTTCTAAATTTATTATTAGAATCAAGTAATGAGGATGAGTTGGCAATGGGATTGCAAATTTTAGGAATAGATGGAGGTCATCAAGAAGTGGATTTACTGATTTCCTTTATCAATCATCCATCATTAACGATTGCTCGAGCTGCTTCTCAATCATTAGCTAAAATTGGTTTGCAAGACCCAGTACAACAGGCTTCTCAAGTCATTTCTCTTTTAACGCAAATCAGTGACAATGATGTACGTCTTTCATGCATCAAATCATTAGAAACCTTAAATGATGATGGTTTAGTAAAAGAATTGATTTTAAGCAGTCTTCATTTTAGGCCTAATGAGCGTCGATTAATAGAAAATGTTGTGACGAAAATAGGATCAAAAACAGTACCGGTTCTTTTATCTATTTTACAAGACACTATTATCCATGATCGTTGCCGATTACTTGCAGGACGCATTTTAGGGAATTTAGCTCTTCCTGAACTGCGTTCAACTTTGTCTGGTATTATAAGAAAAGAAATTGAACGCGCCTATTTTTATTTTTACCATTACCATACAATTCAAGAGCTGCATCCAGATCTTGATCTGCATATACTAAAAGACATGTTAATTACAGACTATCACTCTGTTTTAGACTTTATCATTCAACTTCTAGGGGTAGCAGGAGAGGTAGAAGATGAAGAGTTGCTTTCTCGTTCATTGAGAAGCCCTAATCCTAAAGTACGCAGTCAAGTAGTTGAAACTCTAGAAAAAACATGTGAAAAATCTATTTTTCGTTTACTGCAACCTTTAGTAGAAGATATTCCACATCAAGAAAAAATTAGAGGTTATATTAAATCAGGACAAAAGCCTATGAATTTAAAATCTCTTTTAGATAAAATTAGTCGATCTGCTTCTCAAATTGATCAAATTATTGCAGCAGCTATGAAATACCATTTGAATTTTCCTGACTGGCAAGAAGCGATTCTTCAACAAAAGTCTAGTCAAGATGAGATTTTTCACCATTTTGCTGATGAGTTATTAGAGACATGAAACGTTTAACATTAATTGATAAAGCTTTTTTTCTGAAAAAAACCCCGCTCTTTTCATCCCTTGATTTAGATCTTTTACTCACGATTGCAGATAAATTGAGTTTAATCGTCTTTGAAGAAAAAGAAGATATTTTTGTTTTGAATGAAGATGCTAATCGGATGTATTTTATTGTAAAAGGAGAAGTGGAGATTATTTCAAATAATCATCCCTTATGTATGTTGCAATCAGGTGATTTTTTTGGGGAAGAATCTTTATTTAATAATAAGCCTCGAAGTTATACAGCTAAGGCAAAAAGTAAAACTCATGTGATGACGCTTTCTAGGACTAATTTATATACAATTATTTCTGAATGTCCTTCAGTTGCAGTTGGATTTCTTCAAGTTTACGCTTCAAATATGGATTTCAGACAAAATTCTCAAACACGGTACCTCATCAACCAAAATAATTCATTAACCTAAACCTTGGATGTTTATCCTATGCATGCATTAGTGATTACCGCATTTATAACGTATTTTGTTTTGCTATTGATCTTAGGGTTCATTTGTCATAAGAAGCAGACGACATCGTCTGGATATATTATGGGGAATCGTTCATTGAGTTTTTGGTTGGTAGCACTTTCTGCACATGCAAGCGATATGAGTGCGTGGCTTTTTATGGCTTTTCCTATGGTAATATTCACACTAGGACTTTCTCAAGCTTGGACTGCCTTAGGATTACTTGTTGGGATGTTTTTAAATTGGCAGTTTGTTGCTCCCAAATTACGATCTATGACTGAAACTTATCATTGCAATACTCTTTCATCATTTTTTGAAAAACGTTTTCAAGATACTTCAGGGATACTTAGGATCGTCAGTGCGTTAGTGATGGTGATTTTTTTAACTCATTACTTGTCCGCAGGCTTAATTGCTATGGGTAATCTTCTCGAGTCCATTTTTGATATGAATTACTACGTTGGTTTATCCATTGCAATTACTGTTATGGTGATTTATACGTTTTTTGGAGGTTTTAACACAGTTGCATGGATTGATCTCTTTCAAGGAATTTTTTTACTGATTGTGATCATGATCGTTCCTTTCATTGCTCTTAAAAGTATTGGACATGTGGGAGCTATATCTCAAGCAGCAGAAATTCGGCAAATTCCTTTACAACTTGCTCCTGCGGGTAATTTCGATTCTTATTTTGGGATTATATCATTAATTTTTGGATGGGGACTGGGTTATTTTGGAATGCCACATATCATCACAAAGTTTATGGGAATAAAACATGTTTCTGACATGCATAAATCAAAATGGTTAGGAATGTCTTGGCAACTATTAGCTTTAGGAGCTTCTCTTTGTGTAGGTTTGGTGGCAATAGGTTATTTTCCTGAAGGATTAGAAAAACCAGAGTTAGTCTTTATTGAAATGGTTAAAGATCTTTTCCATCCCTTTATTGGAGGATTTATCCTTTGTGCTGTGATTGCAGCAAATTTGTCAACCATGGATTCTCAAATTCTAGTATGTGGGTCGTTAATTGGTGAGGATTTGTTTGTTCCAATGCATAAAAATGTACCTTCAGATCGAAAAATTTTGTGGTTCTCAAAATTCAGTGTGATTTGCGTATCGCTAGTGGCGTTAATGTTTGCTTTTAATCGAAGCGCAACCATTATGGATACAGTTAAATATTCTTGGTCAGGGTTAGGAAGTGCTTTTGGACCTCTTGTATTGATGAGTTTGTATTCAAAGAGCGTAAATCGATATGGAGCATTAGCTGGAATTATTGCTGGAACTTTTGTTGTGTTTGTTTGGCCAACGATTAATCCTATGATCACAGACTTAGCATTAGATTCAATGATTCCAGGGTTTTCATTGAGTGCATTAGCTATTTATTTGGTTTCTAAAATGACTCGAAATAAAGCTGCGTTTGTTTAACTAATGACGCAAAGAATTACAGGATTGATAGGCATACGCGAAATGGTGTTAGGTTAAAATAAATGTAGCGCATAGACAAAAAATGCCTCAATGTCGCTTCAGATTAAATCCTGTCTAACCTTAGCTCCAGCGCTTCGACAAGTCGAAGCTTAGAAAAGCGATGACGAGTCATCGCACTCCAAAGTTTATTCATTTTGATAAATCTGGATTTAGGCCGTATGTGGAGTGCGATGACTCGTCATCGCTTTCCTAGCTTCGACTTGTCGAAGCGTTGGAGCTGGGGTTAAACAGGGTTTTATCTGAGGTGAACATTGAGGCTTGCAAGTTTCGTAAATGTTCAGTCTCGATTTAAAATGACTGCTCGTTGTGACCTGAAAGATGTAAGCTTAGCATAAATATTTAGCTCTTCTTTAAAAAACAAGTTTTCAAAACTATGGTATTTCTACCTTTGCCGCATTCTACTTCTTCTTCATTGTCGGTCAGTCGAATATCTTTATATAAAGTGCCTCTTTTGATTGTCATAGAAGCTCCTTTTACCTTCAAATCTTTAATGACAACCACACTGTCTCCATTGTTGAGGTCATTACCATTGCTATCTTTAACACTCATGCTTTTTTCCTCAGTTAAGATCGAGAATTTTATTTTATGATCGACTATAGTCAATTAAATTACATTTGATAATTTTTGACCGCGTCAAAGCCTCGAGATTGAATAAATTTTTTCAACTGTGATTTAATCGACTATAATGCTAACTTGATCGACCATGTTATTGATTCAATAAATTGAATAGATCGAGCTACAAATGACACCGCATCATTTCAATATTCTTTCTAAAAAAAAAGCGAAGGCAGGGCCTTCGCACTCCAAAAAATATTCTAAAACATTTTTAGATGTATAAATAATTTAAAATATCGTCCTATCGCTAAAAGCGATCCTGCCTATCTTGTTATTTATCTTGTCTATTCAGCTTGTCTTTTCTCAAGATAAGTAATGACATCCCGAATGGTCTTTAAATTTGCAGAATCTTCAGGAGAAATTTCGCAACCAAAGCTTTCTTCTAATGTCATGATGAGTTCTGTTAAATCTAAAGAATCTGCATTTAAATCTTCAACAAATGAGCTTTCAGGCTTAACTTCATTACGATCAACACCAAGTTGCTCAACAACAATATCAATAACTTCTTGTTCAATAGACAAGGGATTTCCTTCTCGTTCCTTGGACATGGGGTTCCTTATGGTTTTAAACTATTTTAATTTATTGGTTCTGCTCTATTTTCTTAAATTTTATGAATTAAAATCAAGTGGTCAAAATTTATATGACCATTCCTCCATCAACAGTTAATATTTGGCCGGTAATATAGTCAGAAAGAGGGCTCGCTAAAAACCAAGCCATATTCGCTATTTCTTCAGGTTGACCAAATCTTCCTAATGGGATTGATTTAATCAGCGCTTCTTTTTGTGCATCCACAAGCCCTTCAGTCATTTTAGTTTGAATAAACCCAGGGGCAATTGCATTCACTAATACTTTTCTTGAAGCTAATTCTTTTGCTAATGCTTTCGTTAAACCAATCATCCCTGCTTTAGAAGCTGCGTAATTAACTTGGCCGATATTACCCATCAAACCAACAACGGAGGTAATATTAATGATTTTTCCACCACGTTTCATCATATGTCTGACGATAGCATGACATGTGTTATAGCATGATTTTAAATTCACATTGATGACACGATCCCAATCTTCTTCATTCATTCTCATCAATAGTTGATCTGCTGTGATACCTGCATTATTGACTAAAATGTCAATTTGACCGAAGTCTTTTAAAATTTGTTGAAAAACTTGATCTGTTTCGGCTGTTTTTGAGACATCTGCGGCATAAAATTGAATCATTCCATCAGGTACAGCTTGTTTAATTTCTTCTACAGCTGTTTGTCCGTTTTCAGGGCGTGTTCCTAAAATAACGACTTTAGCTCCCTCTTCAACAAATTTTAAAGCAATTGCTTTACCGATACCTGCTGTTCCACCTGTGACAATAGCAACTTTTTCTTTTAGTAAATGCTTCACTAGAGTTTACCCTCTTTGATTAACAGTTCTATTTGAGTTAAATCTTCAATTTTATCTATTGCAATTGTTGGAGCATTGACTCCAATTTTTCGATTCATCCCTGAAAGAGTTTTTCCCGGACCACATTCAATATAAAGATCGACGCCTTCTTCTTCAATTTTTTTAATTCCTTGTTCCCAACGAACTGAATGTGTGACTTGTTGAATTAAATTTTTCTTTATTTTTTCTGTTTCAAAAACAAAATCACCCGGAACATTCATCACTAATTTTGCAGCGCCTGATTTTAACGAACAGTTTTCAATAAAAGGAGATAATTTATCTTCGGCTTTTTTCATTAAGCCACTGTGAAATGGACCATGGACTTGCAGTGGTAGAACTCTCTTTGCTCCTCCAGCTAATGCTGCTTTTGATCCTTCTTCAATTCCTTTAGTTGTTCCTGAAAGAACAATTTGACCTGGACAATTAAAATTAGCTATCCACAAATCGTTAGGAAGGTTGACTTGACTAACGATCCTTTCCATATCATTAACAGTTAGCCCTAAAACAACGGCCATGGTTCCCTTAATCTCTTCACAAGTATCATTCATGAAATGTGCACGATGTTTAACAAGAGAAAGGGTATCAGAAAAGTTAAGGTGTTCAGAAGCTGTTAATGCAGTGTATTCACCTAAACTTAGTCCTGCACAAATTGAAGGTTTAAGAGTAAAGAGTTCTAAAATCGTCCGAACAATTGCTGTACTCGTCACATAAATGGCTAATTGGCTATTTTTCGTTTGCGTGAGTAATTCTTCAGGTCCGTTGAAAATAATTTTTGATAATGATAGTTGGAGTAGATCGTCTGCTTCTTCAAATGTTTGTTTAGCAATTTTGAAATTTTGTAAAAAATCTTTTCCCATTGTAGGGTACTGAGCACCTTGCCCCGGGAAAATAAACGCAATTTTTTTTAGTTTAGTTTGCATGTTATGGTTTACTCCATCACTTTTGTTAAAATCGAAGCTCCCCATGTCAATCCTGCACCAAAAGCAATCAATAATAAATGTTCGCCTTCATGAATTTTTTGTTCCTTCATGAGTTCGTCAAGAGCAATAGCGATGCTTGATCCTGAAGTATTTCCATATTTATGCAATGTTTGGAAAACCTTTTCCTCGCTAATATTGAAGTTTTTAGCCATCGCATTAATGATACGAATGTTAGCTTGATGTGGGACTAACCAACTTAATTCATGATCTTTTAAATCTGCTTTTTTTAAACAATCTTGAGCGGCACTGCTCATGCGACGTACGGCATGTTTGAACAATTCATTACCACTCATTTTAAAGAAATGTTCTTTATTTGATACTGTGGATAAAGAAGCGGGTTGACGGCTTCCTCCAGCTGGCATCATGAAAAGATTAGCATATTGACCATCTGATCCCAAACAAAGAGCATCAATTTGAAGTCCTTCTCCTTTTGATGTTATAATAGCTGCAGCTGCTCCATCACCAAAAAGAACGCATGTATTTCTATCTTCGTAATCAATAAAAGAAGACATTTTTTCTGAAGCAATGACTAAAACGTTTTGGTAAGTTTTAGATTCAATGAAAGCTTTAGCCGTAGAAAGAGCATAAAGAAATCCGGTGCAAGCAGCTTGAATGTCCATGGCAGCCGCATTAGTTGCTTTTAAATTTGCCTGAATGAGGTTAGCTGTTGAGGGGGAAAGATAATCGGGACTCATCGTAGCGACAATAATTAAATCAATTTCTTCCGGATTTAATCCTGCATTTT
>JAUXSJ010000164.1 GCA_030679615.1 Parachlamydiaceae bacterium
TTTTATGGGTATAGGACAGGTTTTAACGATTCCACTTTTTTTTGCGAGTAATGCACTTTATCCAATTGAGATGATGCCTAAATGGCTTCAAATCCTTTCTATTATCAACCCTTTATCATACCAAGTGAATGCATTGAGAAATTTTATGGTGACTGATGCAGTTTCAACAAGTGGGTTGTGGGTTGACTTTGGCGTGGGAATCTTCGCTTTTTTTGTTCTAAGCTTGATAGCAGCGCGGGCTTATCCGAAAATTTTATATTAACATTATGTGTGAATTTGTAGCCTAGACTTTAGTCTGGGCTCGTTTTAGCAGGCTTTAGCCTGCTAGTCCAGTTAAGATTGTCTGCGAATAATTATTTACATTTTTTAAAATATACAACAAAATTTACCTCATATTTATCGAATTTTATGGTTGATTAAAATGTATAAATTTTTTTGTTTAATTTTTCTTTTATTTACAAATGTTAGCTTATCTCAGACATCTTTATGTGATTGTTATTACAGTAATAATCCTACTATGAAGAGGATATATAAATTAGTAGATGGATATAAAAAAACTTGTGATCAACATTTCATGAGTGGTATGGGTCCTTATCGTGATAGGTGGGAGCTAAAATATTTTAAGAAGTTTAATCCTTTAATATCCGGTTATAAACACAATGCATATCGTTATCCAGATGTATTTAACAATATTTTTATCGATAATCAAATATTAGAATTAAAAAAGGATTATTGGTGGGAATGTTGGTATGAATCCTATATGAACCCAGGATGGGCTTATAGTTTAGCAGAAAAAGAAGAAAGAATTGCTAAAGAAAGAAGCAAAAGCATGGTAAGTGCTGCAATTTGCAAACAAAAAATAAATGAATCCTCAATCGAACTTACAAATCAATATGCAATTTTATTTGAAAATTGTTTAAAAAATCATTCAAGTTTGACTTCGTTACATGATTATGGAATGTTTGCTTTTCTAAATAACAACTTTGAAAAATCTACAGAAGTATTAAGCTTGATGATAGATAAAGCTGTCGAATTAGGCCAACCAGAAAGATTAAATGCACAATTTTATCATAACTTGGGTTCAGTTTGTGTGGAAGCAATGGCATATGATAAAGCTGTTAAATATCTAACGGAATCAATTACAAAAGATCCGAGTAATAAAGCTGTTTATTTTGATAGAGCCTTGGCATATTTTGAAATGGGAGATTTGATCAAGCTCTAGAAGATTATTTAGCTTCAGATAATGGGAAAACAATTCCAATTTCAATTAAGGAAGCATCTGATACTTTTATTGAAGCTTTATTAAATAGCGCCTTAAAAGGCGCTGCTGATGCGGCAATTGATTTTGTTCCAAATTTATGTAGTTCTGCGTATGGATTGGGCGAAACTTTATGGATTTCTACGCAACATCCAATTGAGTCTACTAAAAATTTTGCAAATGCGGCTTATGAGATAAGTGAAACTGTAGTGGATTATTGTAAAGATCTTGATAGAGATAAGATCGAGGGTTGTATTGAGCAGATTAAAATTCTGTATGATCATTATGATCAGTTAAATGATACTCAAAAAGGGGAATTAATCGGTTATGCAATTGGAAAGTATGGAGTAGAAATTTTTGCTACAGGAGGGATTCTTAAAGGAGTCACTGCATTAAAGAATTTAAAAAATGCTAATCGAATATGTAATCTTGAAGCAATGGTTGTTTCTAATGCAAATAAAGAGGCCATTTTATCCTCTGCTTTAAAGCACGCTGCAGAGAGAGAAAATTATTTAAAAAATGTAAAAATTCATTGGGATATGCAAAATAAACATATTCCTGGAAAACATAATTTTGAAAAAGGGAAAGGAATAATTTCAATTGAACCTCATAAATTAGAAACATTAGTTAAAGAACATGTAGGAAAAGGACAAAAGGTGGCAGGGGAATTTGGAAAAACCGGATTTGTTGAACGTGTAGATTTTAAAACATATATAGGTAAATATGCTCCAGGACCTAATATTGATTCAATTCAATATAAACCTACTACGAAAGGAATAATTAAATATTCCAAAGATGGAAAAGTACATGTCATACCATCAGATCCGAATGCTATAATCAAATAAGGTTTATCAAAATGGATATGCAAAATCATTTAATGGCTATAACAAATTGGATAATTAACGATTTAAAATCTAATAGTATTAGAGCTGTTGAGGCTATATGGAATGAAAATGAAAATACAGCCGTTTTATCATTTTATATTAATGGAAATATTGCAGAAGAAGAACTTGAAAACATTTCTGTAGCTAGCGCAGAAATCATTGCCCATTGTTCAAATGGATTATTGAAAGAAAATTATATAAGGTGGGATTATCCTAAACCTCTTCCAGAAAAAGTTTTTGCTTATCAAAAAGAAGAATCATTTGAATGATCATAATCCCTTTTATCTGCGACTCGCATAAATAGAATAAACAATTTAAGCTAATAATACTTAAAAACCATTCAATCTAGACACTTCTGTCGCTGTTGTCACAGCTCAACGTGTTGGTTCATTTAACCTCAAGCTGCATTCGAGTCTATCGACTCTTCATTTGCATGAGGCTACATGCTGCCATCGCTATCGCGATTTATGTCGCTACACATAAAGGGAATAAGTTATCTCACTTCTGTTAACAGCCTATTAATAATAACATAATTAGGTTATAGTCGATTAAATTTGAAATGATATATTTTTAAGCGTCAAAGCCTCAGGATTGATCGATCGTAACTAACCCAATATTTATTCTAAACATATTTATTAGTTTTTGCTAATGTTACCTAGTGTTGCTTAATAACCATTTATGTGTAGCGACATAAATCGCGATAGCGATGAAAGCATGTAGCCTCATGCAAATGAAGAGTCGATAGACTCGAATGCAGCTTGAGGTTAAAATGATCCATCACATTGAGCTGTGAATACAGCGACAGCTGCTGAGAATAAGATAATTTTTAAGGTAATGATGACACGAATGACACAAATCACAGATAAAGAAACGTTATTTGAGAAACCTTATAAACCCTATAAACACACAAAAAATAATGTTATTTTTTATAAATTAATTTATCTGCGTCTCACCGTCTCTCCGCCTCTGCGTTTAAACTGATTTCAAAACTCAATTTTACGCAACTATCCTAGTCATCCTGCAACCATCCTATCCATCCTGTAAGAAATGTAAACTCTCTCAAAGCAATAGAAAAGCCGGCGCTTCTAACATTCCTTTTAATGTTTGCAGAAACTTTGATGCAGCAACACCATCAATCACACGATGATCCACTGATAAAGTTAATTGACATGTTTTACCAGGTACAATTTGTCCTGATTTAACTACAGGCACATCTTGTATTCCGCTCACAGCTAAAATCGCTGCTTGTGGTGGATTAATGATTGCTTGAAAATCGACAACTCCATACATCCCTAAATTCGAAATTGTAAAAGAACCCCCTTTAAATTCCGTAGGCTGCAATTTACCATCGCGTGCTTTTTGGGCTAATGAACGAATTTCCACCGAAAGCTCTCGAATATTTTTATAATCTGCATGGCGAATAATCGGAGTAATCAATCCTTCTTCCAAACTTACTGCAAGGGCAATATCTATTGTCTGAAAATGAATAATCGATTGATTAACTGAATTAAATCCACTATTGATGTTTGGGTGCTGCTTTAATGCCAAAGCACATGCCCGTACAATAAAATCATTCACTGTAAATTTAATTTGCTGCTGACTAAGCTCTTCACGCAAACTTACCATTGGTTCTGCATTAAAAACTTGTGAAACATAAAAATGTGGAATAAATGACTTAGATTCTTGCAAACGCTGACCAATCACTTTTCTCATTTGAGAAAGTGACTCTTCTTCATAGGAGCCTGGAGCAATATTTGGAATTCCCTGTCCAAATAAATGTGCCATCCCCGATGGCTGCGCGGTCTTTAAATCTTCGCTCATGATACGGCCATTTGGACCCGAACCTTTAATCGAGCTTAAATCGAGTCCTTTTGTTTTAGCTATTTTTTTTGCCAAAGGAGAAGCAAGGATTCTTTTTCCAAGTTTTTCAGAAGGATTTTCAAATTGATAATTTTCTATCGGTGGTTCAGGAATAAATTGTGGTTGCTGTATTCCTGGTCCCTTTGGAGTTGATACGGATAATTTTTCCTGATTTTCTTCTTTTGATTCAGTTTTATTATCCTGTATTTCAGCTGAAGCTTGAATTTCTTTTACTTTATAACCTTCTAAAGATTCCTTTTCATCGACAGTCATCACAGCTATTGGCTGATTAACAATGGCATTTTTTCCTTCATTCACAACGATCTGCCTTAACCATCCTTCATCAAGTGCTGTGTGCTCTACCGTCGCTTTATCTGTTGCCACCTCAATCAATAGATCACCTGCATTGACATATTCGCCTTCTTTTACATGCCATTTTACAATTGTGCCTTCTTCCATTGTCGGTGAAAGCTTTGGCATAGTCAGTGTAAACGGCATGATTTTTCTCCTAAACTCGATTAAGGGATTTGAATACAGCAGCTAAAATGCGATCCATATTCGGCATTGAAGCTTTCTCTAATACAGAAGAATAAGGCATTGGGGTTTCAAATTGACAAACACGCTCTAATGGAGCATCTAAATAATCGAAACAATGTTCAATAATTTGAAAACCCACTTCACTTGCAATACCTGCAAAAATATGCCCTTCTTCAACAATGACCGCATGATTTGTTTTTTGTATCGAAGCCACAATAGTTGCAATATCTAATGGCTTAATCGTTCTCAAATCAATGACTTCAGCATGAATACCCTTTTTAACAAGTTCTTGTGCGGCTTTTAAGCATAAAGTCACCATTCGACTATGTGCAATTAATGTGACATGCTTGCCTTCTCGAACAACTTTAGCCTTTCCAATAGGAACCAAATATTCCTCAACTGGAATTTCCATTTTGTCTCCATAAGACAACTCAGCTTCTAAAAATAAAACAGGGTTATTATTTCGAATTGCTGACTTAATTAATCCTTTAGCATCATATGAATTACTTGGAGCTAATATGATTAAACCAGGAAAATTCCCGTAAATTGCTTCTACACAATGTGAATGTTGACTCGATACCTGAGCTGCCGCACCATTTGGACCACGAAAAACAATGGGAACGGAAAAACGATTTCCAGACATGTAATGCATTTTCACGGCATTGGAAATAATTTGATCAGCTGCGACGAAAGAAAAATTAAAGCTCATAAAATCTACAATCGGACGCAAACCCGTCATGGCCGCACCAATGCACAACCCTGCAAAACCAAGCTCAGAAATAGGAGTATCTACAATTCTTTTTGGGCCCCATTTATCTAATAAGCCTTTAGTGACCTTATAGGGTCCGTTATACTCGCCAACTTCTTCACCCATCACAAAAACGGTTGAATCTCTTTCCATCTCTTCGTCAATTCCTTGACGGATGGCTTCTCTTATTTCTACAACTTGTTTATTGGGATTCATGATTTAATTCTCTTTGTGACATTAAGAATCTAAGGAGCAAAAACATCGTCACCTAAGGTAATAGGATTAGGCCATGGACTTTTATCGGCATATTCTAATGCTTGTAAAATAATCTCTTTAGTTTCTTGATCAATGGATTTTATTTGTTCTTCTGTAACTAACTGACGATCCATTAATATTTTTTGCATATAAGTAATCGGATCATTTTCCATGATTTTCTTTAATGATTCTTTTGTTCGATAAGCGCCGGGATCAGAAATCGAATGACCTTTAAATCGATGTGTCTTCACTTCAACTAAAACGGGACGTTGCGTCTCTAGCACTTGCTTGTAAAGAAACTCAAATCCTCCATAACAATTAAAAAAATCCATTCCGTTTAATGTATAACCTTTCATGCGATAACCCGCAGCCTTATCTTCAGCCAATAAATCTGCAGCGACTGCTTTTTTGACTGATGTGCCCATTCCCCATTCATTGTTTTCAATCACATAGATACAAGGCAGATCCCATAATGAAGCTAAATTAAGAGATTCATGGAATGCTCCTTGTGGAACAGCGCCATCTCCAAGAAAACAAACCGAAACTTGATCTTTAATGTCGTTGTATTTTAATGTAAAAGCGGCTCCTGTCGCAATAGGAACTTGACCTCCAACGATTCCAAATCCACCCAATAAACGCTCTGTAAAAAAATGCATCGAGCCACCTCGCCCTTTCGCATTTCCTGTCTCACGTCCAAATAATTCAGCCATCAATTCATTAGGGGTGGCTTGTAATAATAGAGCCAACGCATGACAGCGATAAGATGTTGCATACCAATTATTTTGCCCCATTGCTTGCACAACCGCGGTTTGAATGGCTTCTTGTCCAATATAAGCATGGAAAAACCCACCAATTTTACCCTGCTGATAAGCCGCTTCTGCCCTCAGTTCAAAATGACGGATTAAATACATACGACGCAAGCAATCAAGAAGAACATTTTGTCCTAATTTTTTTATGATCGCATCTTGATCAACTTTAAAAAAGGGATGGGAATCCGAAGAACTCATTCGTCTCCTAATGAATAATGGTTATCCTTCATCATAACAAAAAAGATAAAAAAGGGGTAGTTTAGATTTTATGAGTGGAAGGTGACTCTATCATGAGTCCTTCTTCATTGATTTCTTGTTGAACAACAGCGGCAACGCAAGAATCGGACCAAACATTAATCGCACTTTCTAACATGTCAATCAGTGTATAGAAAGGAAGAATGATACCAAGAATATGCAATGGAACATTCATTGCCGCTAAAAATGCGCTTGCTAAAAAATAGCATCCCATGGGGACACCTGCATTTCCAATTGCAGCAATCGTGGATAATATAATCCACAGAAACATTTCAGGATAAGTATAAGTCATGCCTTGACTCATCGAGACAAATAAAACAGTAATTAATATAAAAGCCGCACAAGCATTCATATTAATCGTCGTGCAAAGAGGGAGTGTAAAACTAGCCACACGTCGAGAAATCCCTACATTTTCTTCGGCACATCGAATCGCAGCTGGTAATGCGGCGGCTGAAGATTTCGTAAAAAATGCAACTGAAAGAGCAGGCGCCATCCCTTTAATCATTCGCCACGGAGAAATATTTTTATATTGTAAAAGACCCGGTAAAATCAGGAAGGCTTGAATTAAGTTAGCTGATAAAATACAGACTAAATATAACGCTAAACTCTTAACATCCAATCCTTTTTGCATGTCACGCATAAAAATGACAATAAAAGCCCAAATGGCAATCGGCATGATAGCAACAACCCAACGTGTGACAGTAATAATCGCAGCATAAATACTAGAAAAAAATGAATGAAGGACACTGCGATGATTGCTGGGAAGCGTGATGATGGCAATACTTAAAAGAAGAGCTAAAAAGAGAACACCGATCACGTTATTTTCGCTAAAGGGCTGAATCACATTTGATGGCACAATTTGCAAGAAAAAAGTTAAATAAGTTTTTTGTTGGTCGCCATTGGTAAGCGGAGAATTGGAATCAAGTAATGGAACTACAGATCTCACAGGTTGAATGACAATAAAAAGAAATAAGGCAACTGTTGCAGCAATAATCGTTGTTAGAAAAGTGTACTTAATAACCTTTCGGCCTAAAATTTTAATATGTTCTAGGCTATCCATTCCTGAAGCAGTTGAGACAATGGAAAGGAAAATAATAGGTAGGCTCACAAGTTTTAATAAGTTAATAAAAACTTGAGAAACCATTTCAGCTACTGTGAAAAGAAAAGGAATTTGCATTGCACCTGTAATGACCCCAAGGACAATAGCAATAGCAAAGAAGATGTTCGGATTGAATTTTTTTGTTTTATCCTTTTCGCACATTCCACAACCTTAAATTATTTTTATTGACGTGACGCCCTAAAATGCCGTCCTTTCAGGACTCAATATATTTTTTCCTAAGTCCCAGGCCTCCGCTTCGCTTCAACCTGGGCTATGAAATGCCGGCCCGTTGGGCCTGATGAATTTTAGCTTTAACTTCTATCTAGAGGTCAAATAATTTTATTCATTC
>JAUXSJ010000165.1 GCA_030679615.1 Parachlamydiaceae bacterium
ACTTAGTATGAAATGCGTACTATAAAATGCATAGCATGTAAGTGCTTCTTAAGGTCCGTCCAATAAACGGCCCGAAATAAGTGAGTCTAAATGTAGACTCATAAAATATTCATCAAACTTTCTGAAAAATAAAGGATAGTACTATGAAAAAGTTACTCTTTGTTTCTTCTACGATTGTATGCTGTATATTTGGAAACTCACTCCAGAGTTTTGCAGATAAAGAAATCCCATCTTCAGGACCCATCGTTAAACAACCTGACGCCTCCCATTCAACAAGCCCAGAAATAATAACGGATGGTAATCCTACAAAAACTTATCCATCAGATGAAGAACGCAATAAAACTGATAAAGCAGACACAAATCTGAATAAAGGTTTAATAAGATCCTCAAAAATAAAAGGTATGAATGTCAAGAACATGCAAGATGAGAATCTTGGTAAAATTGAAGAAATCATGTTCGACCGAACTCAAGGAAAAATAGCTTATCTTGTTCTTTCGTTTGGAGGTTTTTTAGGAATGGGTGATAAATTTTTCGCCATGCCTGTTCACATTTTTAACTATGACGCCCATGAAGATTGTTATCGCATAGATATTAACAAAGGAAAGTTAAAAAAATCACCCGGCTTTGATAAAGATCATTGGCCAAGTTCCTCTGATTCTTATTGGATAAAAGAAGTCAACGATCACTATAAATAGAACTTTTATTTAAGAATGAACCTAAGCACATCCTTGTGCTTAGGTTCAAATTTTAACGGCGTTAACATTAAAAAAAAATACCTTTTAAAGAATCTAACTGATAATTAAGATTACGCCTTGCGATCTACTTCAAATATCAAAGATTCTTTCTTATAAGTGACTTTCATAACAATACAAAATTTCTTTCTAATAATTTCAATAAGATAATCACAACTATAATGATTTACATTTTTAGAAATAAATCTGTACTTTTTAAATTTCAGTTGTTTAGCCTTGATATAAACGTCAGCGATTTAATCTTTAAAAGCTATCCAAAAAGAGCGATTTCAATACTCCTCATTCAACAATTACTCATAAGGATATTACAATTTTAAGTCCTGAATCTACGTATGAAGCTTCACGTCAACGCGTTCAGGAAAACAAAGCTATGTGGGTAAGTTTTTAGCATAAAAATATAAATTGTCCCGTAAATTGATAAAAGATGATTTTTCAACAATGAAATTAGGGATGTTTGATAAATTGTACTAAATTATATCATTTTAATTCAACTGAATAATCTTATACCTTATTAGCAAGGTAACAAGATTTTAGGAGAAAACCATAAAAGGAACGCAAAAAAAACATACCCAATTAAAAAAGAAAGAGGAACGAACATTTCTTTAAAAACGATAGCGCTCCAATTTCCTTTTTTTCCTGTGTTTCTCGTCAGTAATGTAAAAACTTTAGCTGGTAAATGCTTCTCTAATTCAATAGTTAAATCATTGCGTATTTCAACATTCTTCTTTATTGAAAACAGAGAGCTTAACCAGGAAAGAGTAAGTATAAAGCCAAAAACTAATACGGTATAAAGAAGAAATGGCTTTTGTGCGCCTCCCACGCTTTCAGAGTCCCTTATGTAAGCAATCATTCCTATCAGGGTGCCGTTGATTGTTATCCAAAAATTGTTAGCCGACTCACGGACATCACTCAATTTATTGATTGACTCCAACAGCAACCTGTATTGATCAATGAAGGCTCTTTTGCTATCTTCTCCGGCCAAAGTAATTAATAAAGATGAGGTAGATTTCTGCATGCGACTTCTCCTTATTCATTAATCAGACTATAAATTGATTATCAAAATATATGATAATTTAAGAGAAATTCGATACTTTAAAAGCTCCACCCGTTTTATTGGGTGGAGCTTCTTTGGTTTAACTAAAAAATATTTTTTTCTAGCCAGGCTAAGTGACGTCTTTCGTCTTCAAAGCCTTGTTTTAAGAAGTCGCTTATTTCTTCAGGAATATTTGGGCAATTATTGATACGTTCATAAGCATGAGTGGTATCAATTTCGTTGGCTCTCATAGCCTTTAGGATTGTCATATCTCCAACTATATTGGCTAAAATAACCTTTCCTTTGGTAAGAACACTTTTAAAGCTAGGGCCTGTTGGGGGATTTTCATTCTTACTTTTAATAAAAGAAGAAAGCTCTTCAACGTGCTTTTCATGATCTTTCTTAAAATCTTGCAAAGCATTTTTGGTTTCTTCTTTTTCCAGACGATCAATCGCTGCTTCATAAGCAGCTATTGCGTCGTAATCAAGTTCTATTAAATCTTTTATTGCTTTTATAAAGTCTAATTCAAGTTCTTTTTCCGTTATCATCTTTAGCTCCTTTTTCGAGTAAAGTGTTGATTCACTATTGATTTTCTACGCCTGTTATAAGTGCTTGTCAACAACCAAAAAACGATTATTCTGATTTATTTAATCCATTTATTTTAAAATTCTTTATAAATTGCCCTTATTGGTCACATTCAATTTTAAAGCGCAAGACCAATCGCGGCGCCTCCATAAATAATAAGCCATGTTTTAAGCATTGAAAACAATTCCAAAACATTTGTAACGCTATGATTCTTTTTCTAAACCATAAAAACAAAAAGAATTGCACCCCTCAGATTCATGGCCCCAATGTAAAACACAAGATATTGTTTATATTTTTTTATTATCCAATATATGAGACATAACAGTTTGAAGTGAGCGTTTACTAGTAATTTAATTTCAAAATTGTCAAGTTTTTAAGTTTTTTATTATAACGCGCATAATGATATAGCTGTTTATGACTTAAGGAGAACTTGATGAAAAAAAACCTGCTTCTATTCTTAGATTATTATTAAAAATCATTGATAAATAAATGTACAAATATGTCATTTAAATGGACCAGCACATTTCTTCAATAAAAATTACATCGTTTTTAATCCTAAAATTGAAATTCTATTACCTGATTTAGGTCATACTCATTATATTGTTAATTACATGTTTCTTAAAGAATATTCGCTCGACAATATATTACAAACGCCTCACTGTTTGAGATCATTACACAATTCACTTAAATCAATAGAAGCATCATTAATAATGCCTATTGAAATTCAGTAGACATATGAAACAATCAGAATTATAGTTGCATCCTCTTTTAACGGCAAAAAATTTTTACATCAAATTATTTTAAATATGATTCAGAAGAAAATGATTCGTCAAGCGAAGACAAAGAAGCAATCCAGAAAATAGCCTTTTAAAAGCTATAAATGTTGATTTTAGGCTGAATTGCCGCGCAGCTTCGATGCTCGCAACGACAAGTTTTTTTTATTTTCAACATGTTGCAGAATTATTTCGTGTGGATCTCTCAGGGTCAAGCCGCGGGTGGGGGGCTGAGTAGTTACGAAAAACTAAAGCACACACCACGGTGCAAAAACCGTGGCATAAAGAAATAACTTTTATTTCTCCTCTTTTTCATCAATTTTTGCACCCCAATCATCTAATATTTTTTGCTTCTCCTTTTCAGCGAAAGCAAGTTGATTTCTTAAAAAAGTTGTCCTAAAGAATTTAACGATTGATGGCATAATAGAGTAAATTGCAAGACCGATTGCGGCCCCCCCATAAATAATAAGCCATGTTTTAGGCATTGCGAACAATTCTAAAACATTTGTAACGCCGTAGTTTTTTTTCCAAACCATAAAAACAAAAGGAATTGTGCCCATCAAATTCATGGTCCCAATACAAAATGTAAGATATTGCGTTGTTTTTCTTTCAACAAAAAACATCACTAATGTA
>JAUXSJ010000051.1 GCA_030679615.1 Parachlamydiaceae bacterium
GTTTTTCACGAATCGCAGGTATTAAATGAAGTAACTCATCACTTTCCCCACTTTTACTTAAAATAACAACTGTATCTTGAGAAGAAATCATCCCTAAATCACCATGCAATGCATCAGTAGGTGTAAAGTAAAATGCTCGAGTCCCTGTTGAAACCATTGTAAAGGCGATTTTTTTTGCAACGATTCCACTTTTACCAATTCCTGTAAAAAAGATCATCCCTTGACTTTTCAATAAAAGTTGAGTGAGCCGCTCAATGGGTTCTAACTCTAAATTTTCAAAAAAATGATCTGTGCATTGACGCTGCTTATCAAGAAGTTCTTTTAACATTTCTACTCATAATTTAAGTTTCTGACTAGATAATAAAACACAAAGGGTTTAGTCTCAAGAGATACTTAATAGCTGTAAACGTTTAATTTGAGGAGGAGAAAGAATGGCGCATCGTACACCGATTACAATTGCTTCAGGAGATGGGATTGGACCTGAAATCATGGCGGCAACTTTACATATTCTTAAGGAATCAGGGGCAGCTCTCGATATTCATGAAATTGAAATTGGTGAAAAAATTTATTTAAAAGGTGAACTTTCAGGTATTGAATCCTCTAGTTGGGATGAAATTCGAAAAAGAAAAGTATTTTTAAAAGCCCCGATTACAACACCGCAAGGTGGCGGATTTAAAAGTTTAAACGTTAAAGTTCGAACAACATTAGGTTTATACGCTAATGTGCGTCCATGTATTTCATATTTTCCTTTCGTCCAAACAAAACATCCAGGAATGAATGTCGTCATTATTCGTGAAAATGAAGAAGATCTTTACATGGGAATTGAATACCGATTAAGTCCTCAAACTTATGAAGCTTTAAAAATATTAACAAGACCTGGATGCGAACGCATCATCCGTTATGCTTTTGAATATGCTTTGACTCATGAAAGAAAAAAAGTGACTTGTTTTACTAAAGATAACATTCTCAAATTATCTGATGGTCTCTTTCATAAAGTTTTTGAAGAAATTGGAGAAGAGTATCCTACATTAGAAAAAGAGCATTGGATTATTGATATTGGGGCTGCTAAATTAGCTGATACTCCAAATGCATTTGATGTGATTGTGATGCCTAATTTATATGGAGATATTTTATCAGATGTAGCTGCCCAAATTGCAGGTTCAGTAGGTTTAGCAGGTTCTGCTAATATAGGAACAACAGGTGCTATGTTTGAAGCGATTCATGGATCAGCGCCTCGAAGAGCTGGGCAAAATTTGGCAAATCCTTCAGGGCTTTTATTAGCAGCAATTCAGATGCTTGTGTACATAAGACAACCTGAACCAGCTACTCTTATTCACAATGCCTGGTTAAAAACATTGGAAGACGGCATTCATACTTATGATATCTTTAGAAAAGAAACGAGCAAAAAGCAAGTCGGAACAAAAGAATTCGCTGAAGCTGTGATAGAGAGATTAGGACAGAAGCCAACACAATTTGAGCCTGTTCATTATTCGACTCCAAAACATATTCAACACAAAGAAAATCAACATCCTGATATTGCTGTTAAAAAGGAATTAAAAGGCGCCGATTATTTTATTCAATGGACAGATAGTTGTGAATCCTTAGCAACAAAACTCAAATCCATTAAGACTAATCTTTCCTTAATTATGATTAGCAATCGCGGGGTAAAAGTATGGCCAACCCAAATGCCTGAGACATTATGTTCGGATATTTGGCGTTGTCGTTTTATGGCAAAAGATGAAAAAACTGTCATTCCGGCACATCAAATTGCTGAATTACTGAAAGAACTTATTCATATTAGTCTTGATGTCACACAAATGTGTAATTTATACGATTATGATGATAAGCCTGGGTATGTTTTGATGCAATAAAAACGCATCGGGGTCTGGCTTGTGATTTGTAATTTGAAATTTACACAAGATTTTTTCTAAAATTCATTTTTCAAATTGCAAATCGCATGCCTGACCCCGGGAAGCAAAACATCGTGACAGTATCGGGGTCAGGCATGCGATTTGCGATTTGAGATAATGGATTTTTTTACAGTTTTGCTTAGATCTCAAATCACAAATCACAAGCCAGACCCCTATTCCACATGACAAGCTTCTTTACGTGCAAATTCTAAGGATAACAATTTCGATACACCCTTTTCTTCCATCGACACTCCAAACAAAACATCTCCAATAGCCATCGTGCGTTTGTTATGTGTAATAATTAAAAATTGGCAGCGATCCACAAAATGTTTCACAACATTCACAAATCGATCCACATTCGCATCATCCAAAGGAGCGTCAATTTCATCAAGAATACAAAATGGAGCGGGTTTCACTTCAAAAATAGCAAAAAGTAAGGCCACTGCTGTTAAACATTTTTCACCACCAGATAACAATGAAATGGACCGCATTTGCTTACCTGGGGGCTTTGCACTGATTTCTATTCCCGCTTCTAAAAGATCATTAGAATCCGTTAATTGCAAATCAGCTTCACCTCCATTAAATAAAATCTGAAAATTTTTCTGGAAATTAAGCCTAATCGCATCAAAAGTCACTTTAAACAATTGGCGGCATTCTTCGTCCAATTGACGAATGATTTCAATTAACTCTGCTTTTGAAATCTCCATGTCATCCATTTGCTGTTTCAAAAACACAAAGCGTACTTGTTGTTTTTCTAACTCTTCAATCGCTGTTAGGTTTACGTCTCCAGCGCTTTCAATAAGTTTTTTCAATCGATTAATTTCTTTTTCAATGCTATCTAATGTCTGTTGAATGGGTAAATCGAGTTTTATTGCCTCTTCGATGGTCAATTGGAACCTTGTCATTAATTCATTTTCAATACCTTGCCCACCTACTTGCTGTTGAGCAATTTGAATGCGCAGCTGATTTAAATCCTGTTCTACTTTTTTCAAATCATCTTGATGGATTAAACACTGTTTTTCAGTTTGAAGAAGTTGGTCCGCAAGTTCTTTTCTTTGTTTTTCTTTTTCTGAATAGGATTCTTTAAAGCCTTGAAGCTCTTTTTCAATGCATTGAATCTTTATCGTCCCACTTGATTCTTGATCTTTTAAAATAATCAATTGCTCATCTAATTCAATATTTTCGTCTTCAATGCGAAGGACTTGTCGTTGATCATCGTGATCTTGTATATCGATTACTTTTGATTGATGAAGTAATTGTTGTCTTTGATCCGCTAGTTGATGGTATTGAAAACCTTTTTCTTTTTGATCTTGTTGTTGTTTTTTTAGGGAAAATTCTTCTCGAGTGAGATCTTTTTCTAAGTGATCTTTATCTTCTTGCAAATAAATCAAATCTGATTGGGATTTAAGAAACTGTTTTTCTAATTCCAATAATTTCTTTCTACTTTCCTCGATGATATTAATTAAGGCATCTAAATCAGATTGAGTACTTTCTTGATCTTTTTTATTTTTTTCAAAGTCGGCTATTGTTTTTTGAAGATTGAAATTTGCTTCAACTAATTTCATTTCATCGCGACGAAGCATTTTATCCACTTCGCTTCTTTCTTCTAAAAGTTGTGTACGACGTAAGCCCAAAGACAAAACAAATTTTTCTTTCACTTGAAGTTCACTTTCTTGCAGAGAAAGATCTTCATCAAGTTTTTTTAATTCTAATTCTCTTAAAAAAACTTGATTTTCACTGGCTAAACTTTTAAATAAAACACCACGATGATCGATAAATGATCCATTTAAACACCACCCTCCAGCACATTTACCTTTGGATATCAGCTCGAATGCCTGGTCAGGATTTTCTACCATTTCAATGGATTGAAGAAAATGTCTTGTAAACGGATGATCAGTAATATGATTTAAGAGAGAATGATCTTTAACTTTATTTTCATTCGTTTGTTTTTCTATCCATTCTAAACAGATTAAAGAGTAATCTTGCAATTGATGCGCTTCTGCAAAATCAATGACTTTTTTAAAGTCCGCCTTTGTTTGAACAACCAAGGTTTGAGAATAGGCTCTTAAGATAATTGCTAAAGCATCTGCAACTTTTTCATTGGCATTAAAAAATTCATAAAGTGGCCGCAAGGTTGAAAACAAAGGACTTTTTGCATCTGATGTTTCTTTCAAAAGCAACTTACTACCTGAGGAAAATCCTTCATGTGCTTCTCGCATTGACAAAAGAACCTTTTGCCTTGCTTTTCCTTCCATGACACCATTCTTCAATAACTGAAGATTTTGATTAGCAGCTTCATAGTCTTTTACTAATAACTGAATCTCATCCTCATAGTGCTCTAATCGATCTTTATGAGAATCTACTTGCGAAGATATATTTTGTAATTGATGTTGTCGTTCTTGAACCTTAAGATTGAAATGCCTTTCGTCTTCTTTAAACTGCTCTAAACGATGTATTAAATTTTTTTGTCTTTCAATTTGATTTTCTTGTCTTACTTCAGACTGCTTTAGATCGCTTTGATATTGACTATTTTCTTGAAGACATTTAACAAAATTCTGCTGTTTTGTGGTCAATTCTTGCCGGAATTTTGTCATTTTTTCTTCTTGAATTTTCACTTGATCTTGTTGAATCTTCCATTCAGATTCAGCTTGACTCCAGTCTTCTTCAAGTATTTTTATTTTTCTTTCAAAATCATTTTTAGCCTTATGACGACTTATGCGGGCTAATTCTAACTCTTCAAATTGTTGCTTTAATTTTTTCTTTCTTAATTGAGATTCAACTAAACGCTGTTGACAATTTTGAATACTCCTATTTTCTAATTCAAATTGCCCTTTGAGGGTTAGTATTTTTTCATTTTGTAATCTCAATTCATGGTCACATTGTTGCAGTGTCGTTTTGAAGTGCTCGCTTTTTTCTTTCCAACTAAGATTATCTTGGGATAGTATGTGAAATTTTTCGACTTGTTTATCTTCTTTTTGACTTAATTCAGAAGATTTTTTTTCAAATGTTTTCCATTTATGAAGGTAAAAAGTTTTTTCGAATTTTTCTAATTGAACGTGATAATTTTTATAAACAACTGCTTTTTCAGCCTGTTCCTCAAGAGTGCGAATTTGTTGATCAACCTCTTTATGGATATCCTTTACCCGTGATAAATTTAAATCGGCCTGTTCTAATCTTTTAACAGATTCTTTTTTTCGCTGTAAGAACCGAAGTATTCCGGCAGCTTCTTCAAAAATATATCTTCGTTCATTAGGGGTATAATTAATGACTTGGTCTAGCTTACCTTGTTCAAATATTGAAAAAGCATTCCTCCCAACACCTGAATCTAAAAATAGCCCTTGTAAGTCCTTTAAACGTACTTGATTCCCATTGAGAAAATATTCAGACTCTCCGCTTCGATGCATACGTCTTGTAACAGTGATTTCTTCATAATCGATAGGTAATTTTCCATCAATGTCCGTCAACGTTAATGATACTTCAGCGTAATTCAAAGGTTGTCGACGTTGTGATCCAGCAAAAATCACATCCAACATTTTTCCGCCTCTCATGGCTTTGGCAGACTGCTCACCAAAAACCCATCTAAACGCATCTGAAATATTCGATTTTCCACACCCATTTGGACCTACAATACAAGTGATTCCTGGAACAAAATCCAAAGTGGTTTTTTCTGCAAAAGATTTAAACCCAAAAATCGACATTTTTTTTAATCGCATGCCCTATCCTCTCGTAATGAGATCTCTAGATTAATTAGTAGTATTGAGGTGTAATACGTGAGCGACCACAAGGACTAGCAAGCACATAAACCGGTTGACCAATCTGAAAACACTCGTCGTTACCCTGAACAATTGTCAATAAACCTCCATTGTTCAATTCCACAACATATTCCATGCCAGTTTGCGTCTTTAATTTTTTTTCAACCAATGAACCTGCAATCGCACCGGCTACAGCACCTAAAGCAGTTGGAGCTAGATTACCCCTTCCAATAGCGCTTCCAAGCACACCCCCTGTAACTCCACCAGCGACTACCCCTGCTTCGTTATCCCCTAATTGATCACCATGCTCAACAACGACTTCTCGCATACTACGAATAACCCCGGCATAAGTTATAGAAATTTCACCAACTTGACGTGCAGAATAAACATCGCTAGAAATTTGTCTTGCACAAGATGAAAAGCAAAGAATTAAACTTAACAAACCAAATAAACAAATACTTGTATGAAAAAAATTTTTTTGAATTTTCATTTCCTACCTTATAATTATGAATTTTATTGAAAATAGAGTATACCAGATTCCTATTAGAAAATGAAGAAATAGATGGATGAACATGGAAACAAAAAACTCTAATTCTGTGATTGCTGTTTTTGACTTTGATCACACTCTTATTAACTGTGACTCTTTGATTCCAGCGCTAATTTATATGAATGGATTTTGGAAAACCAGTGCTGAATTTTTTTTAATCGTCCCAAAAGCGATTCAATATTTTTTTGGTAAAACTTCAAGACAAGAAATTAAAGAAGAAATTTTATCGAGGACAATTAAGGGCTTACTTATCGAAGAAGTTAAGAAAAAGGGCAAACAATTTGCAGACAATAGGCTTGATCGCTATTTAAAACCAGAAGCCTTAAAACAACTACAGTGGCATCAATCTCAGGGTCATCGATGTCTTCTTATCAGTGCTTCCCTAGATTTTTATTTAGAACCATGGGCAGCTCGTCATGGGTTTGAAAAAGTTATATGTTCTCGTTTAGAAATTTCTCCTGAAAATAAAGTCACAGGAAAATTATTAGGTTTAAATTGCTGGGGCATCGAAAAAAAATTGCGATTTTTATCCTATGCTGGTCCAAAAGAAAATTATCAATTATACATGTATGGGGATAGTTTGGGTGATATGGATCTGTTAGAAATCGCCGATTTTCCTTTCTATCGCACTTTTTAAGTATCAGGGACTCAAGGGACTCAAGGGACTCAAGGGACTCAAGGGACTCAAGGGACTCAAGGTTAAAAGCTTTATGAACAATTGTCAATCAATTATAATGAAATATTTCTAAAAAAAAATGCTGTCTCT
>JAUXSJ010000199.1 GCA_030679615.1 Parachlamydiaceae bacterium
CAGATTTTGATAAAATGACGACTCTCTCAAAATTTGTAGCCTAGACTTTAGTCTGGGCTCGTTTTTGCAGGCTTTAGCCTGCAAGTCCAGTAAAGAATTATCTTAGAATTTTTTATAAGGATAATAGACCTCTTTCGAAACTCGCTTTGCTTGAAAAAATCGATCGATTTAATGTGGTTTTTTTGATTAATTTTGAGGTCATATTTGTAAATATGGCCAAAAAATTAATCAAAAAGACACCAAAATCGGCAATTTTAGCGAGCAAAGCGAGTTTCGAAAGAGGTCTATTATAAAAGTAGCGGGACTTGCAGGCTAAAGCCTGCAAAAACGAGCCCAGACTAAAAGTCTAGGCTACAAATTTGAGGTGCGCTTCGACTCATCGCACCTCTGAGCTATAGTTAAAATTCACTTATACGAGGCAGCGTTTTAAGAGATCAACTCATGTTATTTCATTGATAATATCTAATTTTAATTATTACCATTTTTTACTATTTTTTTTATTGTTAAACCCAATTTAATTGCAATCAATACTAATAATTTACATAATATTTTATTAATAATATCAATTATTTAATATAAAGAGTTTTTATGAGTGAACCAATATCAGAAATAAATAAATATTTTCCAGCTGAACAATTACCGTTAATAAATTTCACTTCTATAGATAATCTTCCTGATGAAGTCATGTTACTGATTTTTTCCTCTCTTCAACGGACAGACATGCCAGATTTTCTGAATTGTTCCCTGGTTTGCAAAAAATGGAAGAACTTAGCTGAAGACAATCAACTTTGGAGAGAGTTAGCTATTCGTTTAAGAATCGAAAGAAACCATGATGATCCTATCAATTATAAAAATTCAATTATCAAACTAAGCGAATTAGCAACTCCTCTTTTTCTAAACGCTAAGTCGATTATGGATGCAGATGTTTTAACTTCAAACGAAATTAATTCTAATCATTTAAATATATTAATAAGCAACTTGTCCGAAGAAGTTAAGCAAGAACAATCATCTGAACTTTGGGGTAAAATAAATGATAAATTTGAAAAAGCAGAAATTTTTAAAAAAGGGATGAATGCAGGTATTTGCATTTATAAATTAAAACCTTCCTTCGAAAAATCTCTATATAAGATGGCTGAAATCTTAGAAAAAAAATATGGGAACGCAAATGGCTGGTTAGAGCTTGCTCAAGAGAAATGTAACGATGATTCAGAAGGAGCTCTTAACATTTTTAAGAAACATTTGATACAGAACACTATGTTGAAAAGTTGTTTTTACCTCTGTTATATTTCTATAATGAGTAAGAAAAATATTGAAAAGACTTTTCAATTTCTAAAAGATTATCCCCTCCTTCAGAAAGAAGATTCATATGAACGAAGAGCAAGTTCTGCAATTGTTTTAAATAGGCTTTTAGATGAAAAACGATATGATCTTATTGAACTTGGCATGGATGAAAAACTTTGGGCAGAACCGATGAATGCTCTAACGAGTCTTTTGAAATATACTAAAAATGAAGTGGATCAGGGAAGAATAGTTAAGAAGTATATTAATGATATAGAAAATTCAGAAAAGCACTATTTACACATTTTCCTTCCCTACCTTTTGAAAGAGTATTCCTCTTCATATTGTCTAAGCCTATTTGAAAAACACAACATGAGCAAAATCGATTATTGGAGAATTCAAGAAAATTTCAAAGATATTAATGGTGATATTGAATATAACAAAATTCAAACCATTATTGATTCTATGAAAAAATAGGGCCTCAGGGGCATTAGGACAACAGAGATACAATATGTTACTTGGCAAAAATTTATTGTTCTAAATAGCCTAAAAGGCTTAAATTTCTACAGCCCAGGGATTTGAGCTATTTCTCGTTGAAAAATAGGATCATTCGCCTTTGTGAGTGATTCTGTCGCAGTTTCACTGCTCAATTGCGTCTGATCATTTTAACCTCAAGCTGCATTCAAGTCTATCGACTCTTCATTTGCATGAGGCTAAATGCTTCCATCGCTTTCGCGATTTATATCGCTAAGCATAAATGGATTATAACAATCCGTTTATTTCAAAAACGCGTTATTTATTCCAAGCATCAAATCACTTTTAATTCATTTATGTTTAGTAAAAGAATCGTGATAACGATGAAAACGTGTAGCCCCATGCAAATGAAGAGTCGTTAGACTCGAATGCAGCTTGAGGTGGGGATAATAAATTTAATAGACTGCTTTCAAAACTTAAGAATTAAAATTAAACACAAAGACACGAAGACTCTAAGGCACGAAGAAGATTTACAAGATGGCGTTTCACCACGAATGATAAATAGCATCTGTAGACTTCTTCGTGCCTTAGAGTCTTCGTGTCTTTGTGTTTAATTTTAATTCTTAAGTTTTGAAAGAAGTCCAATAGAGTAGCGATAACTACGACAGAATTACTCACGTTTAGACCCCTCAAAATACCAAGCGCATATAAGTGTAATAGCCAATATTTTTTTTCACGCATTTTTCTTTCAGTTTAATAAATTGTTCATTTGCTTTGTCATTTTAGATCAGATAATTAACTCTATTAGAAGGTTTTTTTTCTTGTATTTTAAAAAATTTGGTTCAAATTGGTACCAAAAATAACCAAAACCTGGTATTTTTAGGTAGGAGTAATAACCATGAAAAGACATCTCGAAAAAGAATTAATAAAATGGAAAGATAAGAAGGAACATCTTCCTATCCTTCTAAGAGGCGCACGTCAAGTCGGAAAAAGCCATCTAGTTGAACAGTTCGGCAGAGCACAGTTTGAAGATATTGCCGTTATCGATTTCGAAAGCCGACCGGAATTCAAAAATGCTTTTTCTTCGCGTGAACCTAAGGAAATTTTAACTCGTCTCGAATTTGCTCTTCGTAAACCAATTAAAGCTGGGCATTCGCTACTATTTTTGGATGAAATTCAAGAATGCAAAGAAGCACTATCTTCTCTCAGATACTTCAAAGAAAAAATGCCTGAGCTTCATGTTATTGCAGCAGGATCATTACTAGAGTTTTTGCTTAGGGAAGAAGATTTTAGCTTTCCAGTAGGTCGAGTGGAATTCCTTTACTTAAAACCACTTTCCTTTATTGAATACTTGGAGGCCGCCTGTCCATTTGTCGCTGAGAGGTTGTCACTATTTAATTTACAAAACCCTCCAAGCCAGTTAGAACACCAAGAACTTTTGAAGTGGGTAAGCCGATATTTATTTATTGGAGGCATGCCTGCAGCTGTAAAAGAAAGCCTTAAAGAAGAGTCCCTTCTCGAAACTCAACGCGTTCATCACCGCATCTTACAGGCTTATGAAAGCGATTTTGGAAAATATGCTAAACACGCTCAACACAAATACTTACGTATCATTTTTCAAAAAGCTCCGATTCTTGTTTCACAGGTGTTAAAATTTAAGAGAATTGACGAGGAAATAAGAGCTCGTGAATTAAAACCAGGGCTTGAACTGTTATGTCACGCAGGACTACTTCAACGTATTTTTGCCACGTCAGCTGCGGGTCTTCCTCTTCATGCGCATATGAAAGAGGACCGTTATAAACTCCTTTATCTTGATGTTGGGCTACTTCAAACAGCAACTAAAGTGGATGCTACCCATTTCTTTGATACCAATATTTTGCAAATTAATGCGGGAATGATCGCTGAGCAGTTTGTAGGACAGGAGCTTCTTGCATATGAGGTTCCTTATCAAAACTCTCCTTTACTTTTCTGGGAAAGAACTGATGGTGGACAGGCAGAGGTCGACTATGTCATTTCAGTAGGATCCGATATTATTCCAGTGGAGGTCAAGGCAGGAGCAACTGGTTCCCTTCGTTCAATGCAAGAGTTTCTAAAGGAAAAAAAAGGCCGATTAGGAATTCGTATTTCAGAACATCCTCTCTCGCTGCATAAGCAAGTTCTTTCGATTCCCTTTTACATGATGGATTCTCTTAAACGTTTTGTACGCGACATCGAATAAAAACACACGGGTATTAACATGCGAACCGCATCATTCATCTTTCATATGAAACTTATGCAAATAATGATGAACGACAGGTGCGAAAATCACAGCAATCATTATTAAAAAAACAATACCACTAAACAATGCATAGGTACCAGCAAATAACTTTCCAGCTTCTGTATGTAATTCTGAAACTGGTCCCATTCCAGATAAAATCATTGCAGCATTCACATAAGCATCCGTCCATGACATTTTTTCAAAAATATGATATCCAATCATCCCAAAACTCAATGCAAAAAAAATGATGAGCAATCCAATAAATAAATTTCTCGTCATCTTTTTTACAAAAACCCAAAACGGTAGTGGTTTGGATAATGAATTTTTAGGCATTCTTGTTTCCTTAATTTTGAAAATAGCTTCTATTATTTAATATAAATATATTAAAATTGTTGTCTTTTAGAATCGGCTAAAACCTAAAAATTGCTAAATCTCATTGGAAAATTTAATTTGATCAAGTTCATTGAGGAAATTTATAAAATCCTTATTCTCTTGATAAGAAATCTTAAGCTGAGAGATGAATGCATTCTCATTATTCATGAAATTAGTCATTTGTTCAAAAGATAAATCATTTTCTTTAGTTGATGAATCAGTCTTAGCAACAATAACATTTTTATCATTCATTAATAAATTTATTGCAGCTAATCCAATTGCTTCTCTAATTAAATTTAGAGGGGCTTCTATTTCCTTAGAAATAAGGTTCAGAATTTTATTTTTTTCATTTATCTTTTCTTCTATTTCAATACCATGTTCATTTACTTTGTTTTTCAGTTCATTTTTTAACTCTAAATTATCCGTATAAATCATATATATATCATTTATATTATTAAAACTCGGTTGTTTTTGCGCATACTTTAATTCATTTAATTCATCCCAAACAATATTATTTTTTTCATTAATGTTATTAATTTCTTTTTTGTAGTTGATAACTTTTAAAAAGCATTTACCTGCTTCGAGGAATTCCTTTTGATCACTCCACATTCTTCCTAAAAGCATCTGAACTTGACAATAAGAGGGTGAATTTTCACCTATTGAAGATAAATAGAAAAAAGCCTCTTTAATGTTTTTATTTTTTTCATTCGTTTTTATAGCCATAATCTTTTCATAAATTTCATCTTCTTCGAAAACAAAATGTTCAATTTCAAAAACATTTATCATAGATTGATCAATGGATTCTGAAATGGAAATTTCTTCTCCATACACGCCTGGCAACGACAGTCTTCCAATGACCGATTGGATCATTCTAATCTGATTTTTATTTTTATTTGGCAGCTGTTGGAGGATATTTGAAAGATTAATCACTTTTTCTAAATCTGAGGACCTAATAGATAAACGATTTTGGATGGGCAGATTTAGTAAGTATTTTATTAAAAAGGCAAATTCAATTTTTGAAGATACTATTGATGAAATATTTTCTTTGAGAAAAGGATAAGCATAATTGAATAAATCAAAACTTAGATTAGAATTATCGTTTTCAAAACTATTTCCACATTCCGATAAAATAATTTTTAATGCCAATTCAGGATACTTATCGACGATGTCTAATATATATTCACGATCGCATTTAAAATTTTCCCAAAAAAATTGATTCTCTAAAATTATTTTTGCCACGTTAAAATATTGATATGCGCAATCACGAAGAAATTTATTAGTTATTTCATTAACGAAATCTTTTTTAGATTTTACTGAATCTAAAACTGCACAAATTAGTTTTTCTGGGGGAAGTAACTCCATACTTTCAACACCAAGAATATCGCATTCCATATTTTTAATAAGATTTCTTTTCAAATTTTCTTGGTTGATGATTAAAGAGTTTTTTACCTCTTCATTTCCTACATTTGTTTCCATAGAAATAAAATCAACACATAAACTAATTTGATCACTAAAATATTGAATTTTTTTTAATTTCTCACGATATTCTTCATATTGAACGAGTCGGTCTATATTAATCCTATCATCATAAATTAAATCATGCATAAGCATATAAACATTCCATTCTTCGTTGATATCAATAAGATTAAGTTCATCCTCTGTAAATCTTTCATCATTATTGGATACACCATAAAGATTCAAAACGTTAATAAAATTTTCATTTTGATTTAAGTTTGAAAATTGTTTTTTATCGAATTGTTCATCATTTTTTGGTACCTTCCATAAGTTAGGAAAAATCTCTTGTCGTTCTTGAATAATTTCTTTGAGCAATTGTTTAGGTGGACTGATTTTAAGCGTATTATTTTTTTTAGATATTAAAGAATAACAACGTAACACTAAACGACACGCAGAAAATGTGAAAATAGATAAACAAATTCCTGTTCCAATTGCTCCTAAACATAAAATTGTTATATTGATGGAAATATTAAGAATTGGCTTATCTTTGAATGGAACTTTATCTAAATAAATTACTGCTCGATCAACTCCATTACAAATCCAATTTGAATTTAATTGATTAATGACCATTTTATAACAATCATTTGATCTTAAAATATTATTTAATCTCATCTAATAAACCTTATATATTAATAATAAGATAAATAATAACTAAAACATGTTTTTATTTACAATAAAATAAACTTATTCACTGTTAAATTGATTATAAATATTGATTTTATATTTGTTAATTCAAGGGATTTAATTTGAAATTTTAATTTTTAAAAATTTATTGTTATTCAAACCCTGCTTTCAAAATGGGTAACGCAAATTCCATCAAAGCATCTAAACTTTCAGGTGCTGCTCTTAAAATGGTTTGCCTTTGTTCAGTTAAAACCTCATTTCCTTTAAATAAAAAACTGAACAATTGCTTCAATTTACTAATTTTATTTCGCATAGGCATATCTGGAGATATTTCATTTAAATATACATCAAAATAACCTTTCAATTGATTCCAACTTGGTTGAAAAGATTCTCCCGAAAATGCTGTACGAATTTGATGAAATACGAAAGGATTAATTACCGCTCCACGTCCAACCATTAAGGCATCACAGCGTGTCTCCTTTAACATGCGAACCGCATCATTCGCATTTAAAATATCGCCATTCCCCACCACAGGTATTTTTAACAATTCTTTTGCTTCTGAGATACGATTCCAATCGGCAGGTGGACCATAACCATCCACTTTAGTTCTTGGATGAACAGTAATGAATTGAACGCCACTTTCTTGAGCCGCTAACAAATTTTCTCTAAATAAAGACGTATCTTCATATCCCGATCTCATTTTTATTGTGACGGGAACTGAAACAGAATCAACCATTTTTTTTGCAATTTGATACAACAAATCAGGTGTTTTAAGTAAACTCGACCCAGCTCCACGACCTGTCACAGTATTAGAAGGACATCCACAATTCAAATCAATTCTTGGAGCTCCTTTTAAAGCCAATTCGTATGCAACCAAACTCATAAATTCCGGATCGGATCCCATGATTTGTGCGGCTAGGGGAATAGGATTTGTTTCATTGGATTCATAATGCTTCACTAAACTTTTAATATGGGGTTGTGATGGCACGCGAATAAACTCTGTAACACCTTCATCATAACCACCAATTGATGCCATTGCTTTACGGAAACATCGATCTCCTACACCTTCCATAGGGGCTAATAAAAGATAAGGACAACCAAATTGATCTTTAGATAATAATGTCATGATCTGTAATTTATTTTATATTAAAGAAAATGGGTCGCCCCAATTCAATTTTCTTGCTTCTTTATATTTTTCACCCATTTTTTTTGAAACAATGGGTTCTTGAATGCCATCTGGTGTGCATAATTTAAGTTTTGAATGACCTGAATGATGAGAAGGATCTGTTAAAACGCGAGAGGATGAGATTGGAAATAATTGCTTCGAAAAAACAAGATAAGAAAATTTCTCATCTTCATAACCCAAATCGCCTCCTTTTAAAAGGCGGTGAATTTGCGAACGTTCAACTCTAGCTCTAAAATGACACCAATCTGAATCTTTCATGGGACATGTTGACGAATGCGGACAAGGAGCAAGCAAATACCCACCCTTTTTGATTAATATATCCCTTAATAAACGAATCCTTTCAAATCCAGCTGGTGTACCAGGTTCTATAATGACAAGGAGTTTATTTGTATTTTGCCAACATTGATCTAATAGTTCCGACCAAATGGCAGGATCAAGTTCTCCAATTGAATATGAAAAAACAACTAAATCATGAGGAGAAATGGAGACAGTTTTTTCTAAGTCACCTTCTACCCATTTTGCTTTTTTAATTGCTGGTCTAGAACTATAGTTTGCTAATTTTTGTCCAAGGGAAGCTAATGCTGTATCTTTTTCTATGATTGTTATCGATTCAATTTCAGGAAAAAGATCCGTACATGCCCACATTGCTGTGCCTGGACCACCTCCAAGATCTAATAAACTTTTAATCGACAAATCTGGGATTTGCTGACAAATAGATTTAAAAACTGTTGTAATGGCTGCAAAAGTCGCAGGCATTCTTGCTGCTACGTAAGCATTTCTTTGAATATCAGATGTGATAAAGGGTTGTTTTGATTTACTTTTACGATAATTTATTGAAAGCTCTTCTCTGGCTTTCAATAAATTTTTGCAATCTTTCATAGAAATGATTGATTGAATAGCTGTTAATAATTCTTCAGGTAGTTTCATTAAAATATTAATTTTTACTATTAAATATACAAATGTGAACTTAAATTTTTAACGCAGAGACGGAGAGACGG
>JAUXSJ010000203.1 GCA_030679615.1 Parachlamydiaceae bacterium
TGGATTTAAAAATTCTCTTGAAAAAATTACAACACAATCGATTAAAGATTTAAGAAATATTAAAATGAAAGATGTTGCTTTAAAATCAGGGGTCATTTCTCAAGAAAATAATGAATTATGGTCACAGTTAATTCAAGAAAAAGAAGAATTGGATTATTCACAGATAAATTTATTCGATTTGAAAAAAAAATTTAAAGAAGAAGTCTCAAAAGTTCGTAAAAATAAAGATAATTATAAATTGAATGATATTAATTTAGATAATAAATGGGAGGCGTTAAAAAAAAACTTACTTGAAGATTTACCAACAATATCGACTGATCTTGTTCAACGTTGAATTATAGTAAGTCTATAATAAAATAAATGGTATATAAAATTACAGGGTAAACAAGTTTAACGCAGTGACGGGGAGACAGAGAGGCGTAGAGAAATCCATTTAAACAATTAAAAAATATTTTTTATATTTTAAATGTATTTCTCTACGCCTCTCTGTCTCCCCTTCTCTGCGTTAAACTTATTTACATTTACGCACTGAGGTTTAGCGTCCCTATCCTGTTCATCCTGTTCTTTATCTTGTCCATCCTGTAATTTTTTGCGTCACCTTGTTTAACGACACGAATAATTCAGATCAACCCACTCACGATAAGCCCCTGATTGAACATTTCTTACCCAATCTTGATTGTGAATGTACCATAAAATTGTTTCTTTCAAGCCTTCAGAAAATTGCTTTTGAGGTGTCCAATTAAATTCTCTTTTCATTTTTGAGCAATCAATGGCATAACGCAAGTCATGACCTTTTCGATCTTTTACATGAGTGATAAGTTGTTGAAGTTCTTCTAAGGTAACATTTTCAATTTCTGAAATGATTTGAATAATTTCATTGACTAAGTCAATATTTCGACGTTCAGACTCTCCACCAATATTATAAGTCTCTCCCGATTTGCCTTGCTTTATTAGAATATACAAAGCTTTTGCATGATCTTCCACATGCAACCAGTCTCTTACATGGATACCACTCCCATATATAGGAAGTGATTTTCTTTCTAAACAATTTAAAATCATGACAGGAATCAATTTTTCAGGAAAATGAAAGGGTCCGTAATTATTACTACAGTTCGAAATACATGCCGATAAATGATAAGTATGATGATAGGCTCTGACTAAATGATCTGAAGCAGCTTTGGAGGCTGAATACGGAGAATTTGGCTGATAAGGTGATTCTTCAGTAAATAATCCTTTTTCTCCTAAAGATCCATAGACTTCATCAGTAGATACGTGATGGAAATGGATGGAAGGATGTTTACGAATAGTTTCGAGAAGATGAAAAGTTCCCATGACATTCGTTTCTATAAAGGCTTCTGGTCCGACGATACTTCTGTCTACATGACTTTCAGCAGCAAAATGGATAACGGTATCAATTTGATATTCTTGATATAATTTTTCTAAAAGAGTTGTATCTTGGATATTGCCATGAACAAATACATAGCGTGGATCACTTTCTACCGAACGTAAATTATCAAGGTTTCCTGCGTATGTGAGAGCATCAAAATTAATACATGTCCCTTGAAAATCGGCCTCTGAAGATAAAAGATAACGTATAAAGGCAGAACCAATAAATCCTGCTCCACCAGTCACTAAAATATTTTTAGGATTTCTTTGCATAAGCGCACTCATTGCCGTTTTTTAAATTGAATTTTGATGTTTTTTCAGCCTGATTAAGTAGTCTTGCAGTGCCTCTGTCCAGGGGCGAGGAGCATAACCTAAGACTTGTTCAATTTTGTTCGTACATAATGCTGAATAAGCGGGTCTTTTAGCTGGAGTTGGATAGTCTTTAGTCAGAACAGGTTGAATAGATTTTATTGTTAAAGGGAAGCCTAACGCTTGAGCTTGATTATAAATCTCTTGAGTAAATTGAAACCAGCTTGTTTCTTTTGAGTTTGCAAAATGAAAAACCCCTTCTTCATTGATTATTCCTAAAATCGCTTCAGCTAAATCCTGACAATAGGTAGGTCGACCTATTTGATCTGAAACAATATTTAAAGTTTCTCTTTCACACATTAAACGAAGAATTTTTTCTACGAAATTATTGCCGGGATGACCAAAAAGCCATGATGTCCTTAGTATACAAGAGCGATCGAATTCATCAAGAACTTTTAATTCTCCAGCAAACTTACTCATTCCATAGGCTCCAATAGGAGAACAAAGATGATTTTCATCATAGGGTACATGTCCAGATCCAGGAAATACATAATCTGTAGAAACATGAAGAAATCGTTCTACGCTGTGTCGTCTTGCTGCAATGGCTAAATGATGTGGACCTTTAGCATTAACTTCATAAGCATCTTTAGGTTCTGATTCAGCCTTATCCACTTGAGTGTAAGCAGCGCAGTTAATGATATGAGTAAATTTATTGAATCTTACAAAATCTGACACTTGATCTAATTTTGTGATATCTACTTCCGAGCTTCGGCTAGGAATAAAAGGGATTTGCTTTTGGTTCAATAAATTAACTATATGAGATCCTAGCATTCCGGAAGATCCACAGACCCATATTTTTTTCATTTTAGCATTTCCTTTAATTGTGATATTTCTTGAAAGGAAGGAGCTTGTAGATCTCGTTCAGAAATGATTGGATTTTTTGTAGGCCATTCGATAGCAATTTCTTCATCATTAAATCGGAAACCAACTTCAGTTTGGCTGTTGTAAGGGGTACTAACTTTATAAAATACGTGAGCCTCATCACTTAAAACACAAAATCCATGAGCAAAACCGACAGGGATAAACAACTGATGATGATTTTGATCATCTAGCTCTACACCAAACCATTGTTTATAAGTGGGAGATTCCGGTCGAATATCAACAGCCACATCAAAAATTTTACCTACACCTACACGCACAAGCTTTGCTTGGCCTGGAAACGACTGAAAATGCATTCCTCGAATACAGTTTTTTTGAGAATACGAGTGATTGTCTTGAGAAAAATTGCAGTTAATTCCCGCTTCTTCATAAGGTAATTGCTGATAGCTTTCTAAAAAGAAGCCCCGATTGTCTTTAAAAACTTTTGGTTTAATGAGTTTTAAACCCTTTAAAGGTAAATCAATGACTTGCATGTTGCATTCCTTTTGTTGCCAATTCCATTAAGTATTTCCCGTAGAGGCTTTTTCCTAATTTTTCACCCAAATGCTTGAGTTGAGTATCAGAGATAAATTTCTGATTAAAGGCAATTTCTTCTAAGGATGCAATATAGTGACCTTGACGTTCTTCGATCACTTGAACGAATTGACTGGCTTGCATTAGACTTTCGTAGGTTCCTGCATCTAACCATGTATAACCTCTTCCCATAATATTGACGGAGGCTTGTCCTCTTTTTAAATATTCACGATTAATATCAGTGATTTCTAATTCCCCTCTAGCAGAAGGTTTTAAGGAATGAGCAATGTCAACAACTTGGTTATCATAAAAATAAAGACCTGTGACAGCGACGTTAGATTTAGGTTGAATAGGTTTTTCTTCAATAGATAAAATTTTTCCATGCGAATCAAATTCTACCACACCATATCTTTCAGGGTCTTTGACTTCATAACCAAATAACCTGGCACCAACAATGTTAGAGCTTGCTTTTGTCAGCATGTCTCCTAAGTGACTTCCGTAGAATAGATTATCTCCAAGAATTAAACAGACAGAATCTTGGCCAATAAAATCTT
>JAUXSJ010000215.1 GCA_030679615.1 Parachlamydiaceae bacterium
CCTGTTGCTAAACTTAACCAATAATTTAAATTCATTGAATGAAATGAATCAGGGTTAATCATCAATGATCCATTTTTATTTTTGAATTTATTTAATTCGACATAAATTTTTTTCCACTGTTTGGAACTAAGCTGATGCTGAAGACCAATTTCAAGAACATCTAAGGATAAAAACGAGTTCTTTTTTAATTCTACTGCTTGCTTATCTCTTTCAATTTGATACATTTCTTTGGAGACAATGGCAATGGGGAAAAATCCTTCTTTTTTCGCAATCATCATGAGGATCACTAGCAATATGGAGGTTTTTCCTCCTCCAGCACGAAAAGCGAATAAAGTTTGCTGAGGAATACTTTTTTTTTGCTTTATCCTTTCTATCACCCACTTCAGAATTTCTGTTTGATCTAATCTCAATCTTTTTTTTGAACGATATTCATAAACAAGTAATTCAGGATATTGCTTGATGTCGTATTCTCTCTTTTCATCCAAAAGTTGACCTAATTCTTGAATTAAATATGAATTTTCAAAGTTAGAATTCACTTTAACTAAACAATCAATGAGCTGATTGCGATGTTCATTGGCAATACTTTCAATTAAAAACTTCTCAAATTTAAACAATAATTTTTTTAACTGATCCTGTGTTAAATAAGGATTCTGTTGCTTAATTGAGGTTATATTATCCGTCAGATAAGATTCGATTAAATCATCTACAGTTAGTTTTGAAATCGCTTTGGATTCTCTTTTAATTCTAAATCGATAATTTTCAACGATATCATCTTTCGATAAAAGCTTGTTTTCGTCCTCAGGAATATGATTGAGCATTTTTTCAAGTTGTTGACCTTGATGTAATAAATCAACTGACTTTGATCGATAAATCGTTTTTTGTTGTTTGATGAAGGGATATAAATCAACATTTGATTTTAAGAAATATGTTAAGTGCTTTTCTAAAAGAGTTTTTTCAAAACCTGTTCTGAGCTGATCATAAATTTTCTTTTCGATTAAACTGATTTTTGAGGAATCAATATTCATAAAAAAAGGCTCAGCTTGATTTGGACGATTTTCTTCTATGAACATGATAGAATTTTTTAAATCAATAAGGTCTTTGACCTGATGCTCAGTCGTTAGACTTGAAAGACAGGACCATGAAGAAATATTTATTTTTTTTGGGATTTCTAATTTCAAACTAAAAATTCTTTCAGAAAGTTGAATTTCTTGATTCGCCTTATTTTCACTTTCTGAAAGTTTTTTTATAATAATTAGAAAATCATTTAAGTGTTGTTTAAGCGTTGATTTTAAATTTTTATTTTCTTTAAATTGAGATTTTTTTATTGATAATAAAAAATCTAATTTTAAATTTTGAAATCGATCTGGAAATTTTCTTGCAAGAAAAAGAACAAAGATTATTTTTCTTATATCATCAGAAGGGTTGGATCTAGATAAGAAAAAAAGATGAAGATCAAAATCCTTTCTTTTTTCAGTCAATGCCTTTATCAATAAAGCATTAAAAAATTTAGGCAATGCTTGACTAATATCAAAATGTCTTTCTAGATTAAATCTCCCCACATGACTTTCAAAAGCACTTTTTGATCCGTTACTTGATTTCATGATAAAGTACAGATTTTTTAAAAACTCATCATCCAATGAAATTTTAAAATGATTTTCAGGCATACAAAACTTTGGAGCTTTAACAGACCGATTCTTTTCAAAAAGAATCGTCCTCAGATCGTGAACATAAGACCAGGTTATTTCCAAATAATTGTTTGAACTTATTTTTTTTATAAACTTTAAAAAAATTAATTCTTGCTCTAAAGAAATTTGCAAATGTTTTGGAATCCCTAAACCTTGATTTCCCAAAACATTCAAATAATCAATGTAAAAATCATTAACTTTCTTTGAAAATTTTGGCGTTAAAAGAGATCCTAAATTTAATTGATTGAAAAAAGAGTGTTCTAATAATTGTTGCCTTTTTTGGATAATAAAGACAGCAATATTCAAAATCAACGCTAGACCTTTTGGAGATTGATCGTTCCAATTTATAAAACAGTCTTCTAAATATTCAATTGCCTTAAGAGTAAAAAGATTTAATTTTCTTAGATAATAAAGAGATTTTTCATAACCTTTTAAATTAGCAAAAAGTGAAACTAAAAAAATATTAGCCTCAACAGAGTCGTGTATTAAATAATTCTTCTTTAATTCATAAATATAGTACGAATCTTTTAAATAATAAAAATTTGGAAAGACTTCCAATGATTGAATAGCGAAATCTAATTTTGTTGCTTTAATGATACCTGAAGGTAATAATATATATTCGCGATCTAAATGATCAGTCAATATTATGTAACCTTTAAATGGTGATAAAAGTTCACACTCTTGATCTTCAGCAATCCATAATGAGGGATTTTGAATAGATCTTAAAATCCATTTACCTTCAAATTGTTCTCCTCTAAAATCAAGATTTAGTCCCAGCTCAATGAGCGATATTCTGCCTGTCACCACATCCTTGTAACATTTCATACCCTTGAATTGATTCATTTGAATCAATTGACTTTTTAATTGATTTAATCCCTCTTCTTGCATCGATGGATGAAATAGATTAATTAACTCTAATTCTTTGATTGAATGATCTGAAGAGTATCTAGTTTCACGTAAACAATCTTGATTAAAACTTAATCGACGCAATAGAATAGGGGTTGGAGAACGTGTTGTAATGATATATTCGCTAGATTTATCTTTTTTTTTCCATAAAGCTTCTTCATTATTAGTATGTAATCCAATGAAATTTTTGTTTCCATCATCTAGATCTTTATAGAAGGTATGTTCGATTGGACATTGATATTCAAACCAATCTTCCTCTTCTTCGAATTTAAACAATATTTCAAATTTAACTCTCTTAGAACCGTTGTCTTCAATAATTGATAATTGGCGTCGACCACATTCGGTTTGATAATATCCATCACAATTACGTATCAATTCGTCATTTTGAATAAAATCATTCATCCGATCGAAATCTACAATTGATTTACAATATTCAAAATATGAACCTGGAGACCTAATGCTTTTACCCTGATCTAAAATCAATCCTTCTTCAAAATTGATTTGATAATTTCCTTTAGTAAAAATTGGATAGCATCCTTCCCAATCTTGATGATCATTGATGGAAGGAAAAACAAACTCATCCAGTAAGTAATTGCACAGTTTTATTGGAAAACTTGTAGATAGATGATTTTTTAACAAACATTTTGTTTGAAAAATTTTGGAAACAGCCCATTCTAAATCTTTTGGTATTGATTCCTTGAATTGTTCAATAAAAAAATAAAGTTTTGTCATCGCATATGTGTCATCTACATTTAGTTCTTTTAGATGGCTATAAGTTAAGAACAAAGCGTAATTGCATCTAATATCACTATTTGAAGAAAATCTTTCTAAAATACCGCGACGGTATTTTTCAATTTGTTGCTGACATCCAGTTAAATTTAAAGATAAACCATAAGTTTCAAAAAAATATCCAAGCTTAAAAAAATAAAGATAACAATTTAGATTTTCTTCTTTTTCTTTATGCTGATTAAGGCTTTTTTCAATAAATTTTCTTAATTGGTTGATTAGATCAGGGTCTTCATTTAGTTCTTTTAAAAGGACGCCTGGAGAGAAAAAATTAATTTCAATATTATTTTTTACAATGGGCAGATTAAATAGATTAACATTTCTTTTTGCCCAATTAAGTGTTGAATAGATCTGTAAATGCGTCATCGATGCTAAGGCGTCTAATTCACGTAAACTTTGATTCGTTATTGACTCCTCATTCAGTTTTTTTGTATTTTTTAACTGAAAAGATTGACATAAGGCCTCATTAACACTTAAATATTTTCGAGTTTTCTTTGTTAGGTATTTTTCTGAATTTTCATCGTTTAAATCTAATATAGAGAATGATTGATCTTTAATAACTTCTAGATGACTTCTATTATTGATAAATTCTTTATTTGAATAACTGTATACTTCTTTAATGTCTTTTGGGATGAAGAAATTAAAATTTTTAACACTCTCTAAAGATGTGTAAGCAAGTATTTGTAAGGCGGCAATTCCTGGAGGAATGGATCCCTCTACATTCAAGAGTAATTTTACAAACAAGTTCTCTGCAGATTCACTTTTAAAATGAATAAATTGTTGAATAAATAATAGAGATTGCTCAAAAGTATTTTTATTATTTTTTGAAGCTAGATTTTCAATGGAAGTTAATAAATCTTCTTCTTCTAAAGGAAAACAGAATGCTGAAAATTGACACGATTGTTTCATCCTAAAAAAATAATCAAAAATTTTTCTAAATTTCGAATAATCTTCTTCAAGGGGAAAAGCTTGGAATGAAAGGGAATTAAGTTTTTCAAAACAAACAAAAGGCAGTGAAAAATTTTTTAATTTTAAGTCAGGATGTAATCGAGCTAATTTATCTGTTATAGCATAAATGGTATGGAATATAAGAAAGAAGGAAGTATGACTTTTAATACTTGCAAATGAAGAAGAACAAAAACGTAAATATTCAACTAATAGTAGAATTGATGGCTCTATATTTTCTACAGGTACTTTATTCCACTCATCGACTTCATCAAAAGAGGGAAATGGAAGTTGATTGATGGAGTATGAAACAAATCCAATAATCTTCTCATCTACAATTTTTTTTTCTAAATCAATTTGTAATTTTTTAATATAATCGATCCACTCGGTAAGTATAACTGGAAAATCTTCTGGAGAAAACTTTGAGCTTGGATAAGAAATATAAGAAAATAATTTCTCTTGAACAGATTCATTCTTAAATGTGTTGCTTTTAACAAATACTTTTAAAGGCTTAAAATTGTTACATTGAATAAAAGATAAGGATTGCTCACTTTTCTTAAATATTATTTTTCTTACTTGTTCTAATTGTTTTTTTATTTGCACTAAAAGGGCTTGAACTTTCAATATTTCATCATCCAAAAGTATTCCTGGATCAACGGAATGAACTTGTTTCATTTTTTCTGTCACAGCAACGTATAATTCTTGATATGCCTCATCGACAATCAGGTAATCTTCTTTTTCCGACTTCTCATTCAATTGATGAGTGATTTTTAATAATGAACAAAGTTTTGCGTTGAATATGAGTTTATTCACTTCTGTAGAAGAACAACCTTGCTTTACAATTAAAGAGTCTTTTATCAACAATCTAATCGAAAGATCTGCACAGATTGAAGAAGTTTGGGGTTTTCCCTCTAAAATATCGATGGGTACAGAGTATTTTGTTTGAATTTTACCTAATAATTGAAGTGGGGCATAAATATCTTTAGCGTTAAGATAATTACCATCTTTATTGCTGCAATTATTCATTCGAGCGAGTGTACAAAAAAAAGATAACCCCGTCTCACCAAATAATTCATCTTTTTCGATATGAATGGGTAGAAATCGACTTGGTCTTTCCGAATGAGTGGTTGTCCATCCCGTTTGAGGGTGTTGTTCCGCTCCTTCTCCACGATTAATGAGATGAACAATAATACAATCTTTATTATCTTTGTGCTGTTCAAATAAACCAACGAATATATGACCATCGTCGATTTTTAAATTTTTATACCCTAACGGAATGTAGCAATACCCTTTTTGCTTTAATTCTGATTGAAGGGTTTCATGAAAAAACGTTCCAATTTCTAATACAATTCTTAAATAATCAGGATCTTTGTAAGAAGCCTCTTCATATTTAAAAAGCTTATTTGATTTTTTTAAAAATTTTTTAAAAATTTTTAATTCACTTAATAAATTATTTAATTGATCATCGTAAATATCAAATGGAATTACACGATTATCTAAAGTTTTCCATAAAGAAATGTATTCTTCCCAAAATAGAAGTGTTTGTAGGGGATCATTTCCAGCGATAGAAATATTTCCTCCTAAATAAGAAGATAGATGAAAATTTGCAAATTGTTTGACATCTATTTCAGGCCAATTTTTACTCTTTTCTAACCATTCATGAATCTCTTTTTCTAAATATTGATCTCGAAAATGCTTATCATGAATTTTTGTTAATGAAGAAACCACTGATGGCTTTTCATTAGAAAAATAATTAACAATTCCTGATATAAAATTCATTAATTAACCATGTTATTATATTTTTAATTATTAACTCTAATGAATTATTAGTTAAAAATCAATAATATTAGTTACTAGATTAATTAACTTAAGCAGTGAAAATTTAAAATAAATAAAAGAAATTTAAATCGATACATGCTATAATTAGGAAATATAGAAGTAAGAAGGGGTGAAAAATGCCAGATCCAAGCCAACCTATTCGTCCGATTGATCGTGCTGAAGGAATTAAAATTACTGGGGTTCAACCAGAAACTAAAGAAAATGGAGTCGATTCCGGGGTTTCAAGCATAAAAAAAAGTAAAGCCGTCATTCCCCCTCAACTTTTAGACCTAAATATTCCCATTTTAATCCCTCCATTAAATTTGCATCAATTGTCGAGTATTGAATTAAAAGATATGTCTTTAAGGATTAAAGCAAATTTTTTGATGGAGATCACTGGACAAATCAATGAAATAAAAGATCAAATCTTAAGTTCATGGTCTGAAAACCTGAAGCAATTACGTGAAGATTTTGAAAATTACTTGAAATCACCTCTGTATCAGCAAATGATCGCAGCCTATCGCAAAGAAACGCAAGGTTTAACAGCTTCTGGTGCACCGATAATTGGAAATGAAAAAAATGCAGAGTTAGGTATAACTGCTGTTCTTAATCATGTGCGTATGATTGAACAAATTTCACCTACTGATTCAGAAATTAAAGCAAAATCACTTTCTTCTGAATCCAATTTTAATCATATTCTTCCTTTTTCAATCTCAATGGTCGTGGGAGGAGGCTTAGCAATAACCACATCTGGACTTAGCGAAGGAACATCAAATCCATTAGCTGGAGCAATTAATTTTGTTGAAAATCTGCAGCCTTTACTACCTTTACAAGTTACAGCTCAAGATATTATCCCCTTCATCAATTTAATGGTCACAGCACCCATTTATTATCATTCATGGAACGAGGCTGTACGAGCCATATTTAATCGTGAAGGACAAAATAATTTAGTCACTTCGCAAAAATTTGCTGAAGACATCATTAAAATGGTGTCAGACCCTACTTTTAATATATTAGGTTTAATCAGAGGAATTGCTGGCGTTGAAAAATTGACACCAGAGCAACAAAAAAGCTTATCCTCGATGTTAAAATTTATAATAATAGGAGTTGCCTTAAGTCTTTTATACGCAGCTGAGGTTGGGAAGGCGACAGGAAAAGAATTTGGCGGAATGACTCCTGAAGAATTGAGAGATCTTTTAAATGGAAAAATTGCTCCGGATTCAAATCCAGATAGGAAATTAACACACCATGAGCAATTGACCTTAACGCTAATCAAGCAAGCTCAAGACCAACTTGCTCAGTTATCCCGAGATCACAGACTCATGGCATCCGCATTATTGTTGCAGTATGTTGAAGCAGCAAGAGCATTTAATCCGATGACAGATCCAGAAAAGGTATTTGTTGAAGCTTTAGGTGGGGATGATTTCCCTATTCCACCTCAACTCGAAAGCGTTAGAGGCTGAGTTAGATGTAATGCCGTCTCAGATAACAGGATTTTAGCTGCTTCGACAAGTCGCATATGCGTTAAGCTAAAAATAATAAATTGTTAAAACATAACGATTTTTAGCCTGAAAGCGAAAGAGGACTTTCGCTTTTCTTCAAGGAATAAGCCTTTCAGGTTAATTAAATCACTGTGTTTCAACTAACAGAGATTTTTAGCTTAACGCATATGCGACAAGTCGAAGCGGCTAAAATCCTCTTATCTGAGGCGACAATTATCCAATGTTAGCTTGCACACAAAAAATGACTGATTTCTTCTAAAAGACACTCAACTTTTTCTTTTGCTTCCACTTTAGCTCTCTCTAATTCTTCATCAGAAATTTCTTTAGATACTTTAATAAAACTACTTCCGTAGATTTTAATTTTTGCTTCAGTGCCAGATGGTCTAATGATTAATTTAGATCCATCTTCTAAAGTTATGACTAACATGTTTGTAGGGGGCATTTTTAAGAACTCACTCTCATCAGTCAAACAATCTTTTCTTGTTGAAGTAATGTAATCATCGATAAAAACAACAGGTATACCTTTTAAATGAGTCAGGCCTTCTGTTCTTAATCTTTCCATTTTCAAATCTATTCCCTGTTTGCCTTCTTTGGAATCAGGGAATGAAATTGTCTTTAACGCTTCTTGATACACTCCATATCGACGATATAAGTCATTTAATTCGTCTAATAAGGTCTTTCCTTTAAGCTTCGCTTGTAAAGCCATTTCACAAATGAGAGCTGCAGATGACACTGCATCTTTATCACGTACTTGTGTTCCTAAAAGATAACCAAAGGACTCTTCTCCACCAAAAATATATTGATATCCATCTTTTGGATTATCTTCCCATTCTCTAATTTTTTCAGCAATGTATTTAAACCCCGTCAGCACATTCAAACATGGTTTTTGATAAGATTTTGCTATCACTGCAAATAATTCAGTTGTGGGAATTGTTTTAATAAAAGCTGCCCTTTCAGGCCAATTATTTTGTTTTTGATAGGCTTCGCAGATGTGATGCAAGCATAATACAGCAATTTGATTTCCATTTAAAATTTCGATTTTTTTCTGATGTCTAATGGCAATCCCAAGTCGATCTGAATCTGGATCTGTCGCTAAAAGTAGATCAGCTTTAGTATCTACCATTTGTTTTATTCCTAACACCAAAGCTTCTGGATTCTCAGGATTAGGTGATAATACGCTCGAAAAATAAGGATCTGGATTTTCTTGTTCTTTTACAGTTTCAACCGATGTAAAACCCCAGGTATTCAAAAACTTTGGGATGATTCTAATGCCTGTTCCATGAAGACTAGAATAAACAACTTTCAGTGTTTTCCCTTGTTGATTATTATCCTGAGGATAGAATGAATAGGAATAATGGGTTTTAAGATACTCTTGATGAAGTTCATTTCCAATCTTGACAATACCTGGATGATCCATCGAAGCAATCGTAACTTGTTCGATTTGTTGACACAATTGCATCTCTTCAAAAATTCCTTGATCATGAGGAAAAACAATTTGAGCTCCATCGCTCCAATAAATTTTATATCCATTATATTCGGGTGGATTATGTGAAGCGGTAATCATTACAGCTGCCATGCATTTTTTCCAACGACATCCAAATGAAATCAAAGGCGTAGGTTCTATGTCATTGCAAAGATAGCTTTTTATTCCATTTGCAGCAAAAACTTGTGCAACGATTTGAGCGAACAATTTTGAGTCCAAACGGCAATCATATCCAATAAATACCGCTTTTGGTTCATTGGATATAGATGCGTGTTTTTTTATGTAATTGGCAAGACCTTGAGTGGCGATCATCACAGTGTATTTATTTAATCTATTTGGCCCGATTCCCGTTAAAGCACGTAAGCCGCCGGTTCCAAAGGATAAAGAAGTATAAAATGAATCGATTAATTGCTTTGGATCTTTTTGAAGAGTCTGATTGATCCACTGTTGAGTGGCTTGATCATAAGGTCCACTCAACCACTGATCGATGTTTGCTTTTGTCGTTATATCAAACATATATTCCTTCTAGTTCAAAGCGAGAAATTTCGGCTGCGCCAAAGCCCAATGTCTTCAACTAAAGCCAATGGCGTAAAAATTAACCACTGAGATCACTGAGAAAAAAAGCCGCGAATGCGGCGAAAGCATTTAGCCACAGGCGTCAGCCTGTGGAAAAATCAAAAATAAATATGAGCCGTGATAACGGCGGCAGAAGAGTGAAAGTACAATATTTGTTTTGAATTTTAAATTATATTTAATGGTCAAAATAACATTCAATGTCCTTTGACGTCTTCTGCCGCCGTTATCACGGCTCATATTTATTTTTGATTTTTCCACAGGCTGACGCCTGTGACTACATACTTTCGCCGCATTCGCGGCTTTTTTTCTTAGTCTCAGTGCGACTGTAACGGGATTCACGCTACGGACTCTGGCATTATTACAGCATAACAATTAAACAAAAAAAACTAAAGTCGAGAATGAGATCTGTGGTTAATTTTTACGCTATTGTCACTTAAGTGATGACACTATTCCAAAGCCTCAGGGTTGATAAAATTCTTTGAGCTAGTAGGAGTATACAATTATGACGTTGTTGTTGTAGAAAGTGCTCTAAAAAAATCATCTTCAATACGAATAATATCATCCTCACCCGTATAACTTCCATATTGGACTTCAATAATTACTAAATCATTAGATCCAATATTTTCTACACGATGAATTTCTCCTTGCTCAATATAAACTGATTGATTAGGAGTTAATGTCAGCATTTCCTTTCCTAACGTCATTAATGCTGTTCCCTCAACAATCACCCAATGCTCGTTACGATAACGATGTTTTTGAAGAGAAAGTCTTTTTCCAGGTTTTACAACAATTCGCTTAACTTTAGATCTTTCTAATGAATCTAAAACGGTAAAACTTCCCCAAGGACGCTGTTCTTCAAGGTGTGTTTTGTGCAATTGAGTTGTTAAATCTTTCAGCTGTGACACCACTTCACGTACTTTTTGTGTACTCCCTGCTTTTGAGACTAACAAAGCATCTGGGGTATCAATAATCACTAGATCTTCAATGTCTATTGTAGAAATCATCCGATGATTTCCGATAATAAAATTATTTTTGGAGTCTATTGAGACAATATTCTTTGCATTAACAGAATTACCCTCATGGTCTTTTAATAGATGATTGTAAATCGCATCGAAAGCTCCAATATCACTCCATTGAAAATGCCCACGAATACACCTTAATGAATTTAATTTTTCTAACAAAGCGTGATCAATGCTGATGGAAGGCATTTGTATCATGCATTCTTCAGTAATACGATAAACCATGGACTCTACTTCTTTTGAAATTTTTGCATTTTGAATTGCAAATTCAGAATCTTTTAAAACATTATTAACATGTGTTTTCAAAGCATTTAGTAACACATTTGCTTTAGCACAAATCATTCCACTGTTCCAAACAAAATCCTTTTTTATATATTCTTTCGCAGTGCCTAAATCAGGTTTTTCATGAAATTTATGAACATAACCTTCTTGGGATGCTTCAATATATCCAAAGCCTGTTTCCGGTCTAGTTGGAGGAATTCCAAAGATGACAATTTCGTCTTGTTTAGCAAATTGTTTTGCCTGTAATACATCTTTGAAATAGTTTTCAGAATAATCAATATAATGATCGGAAGGGGTAATCAAAACAATTGCATCAGGATGCAGCCCTTGTAAACTTAAACAAACTGCTGCAGCGGTATTTCTCGAAACGGATTCCAGAATATATTTAGAGGGCATTATATGATATTCTAACAATTGACCAAGAGCTAAATGGTAATGATCTTGATGACAAACGACGATACATTCATCGACGAGAGCTTGATGACCCAAAACAGTGCTTTGAAGAAGGGATTTTTGATCTAATAACGATAAAAATTGCTTTGGTTTACATTCACGACTAAGAGGCCATAAACGTGTTCCACAGCCACCGCAAAGAATGATATGAATCATAATCATTTCCTTAGATATGTATAGGCTTTCTTTACTGGTCGTAACATTTTTCTAATTTTTTTAATCATAAGATCTTTTTTAATATCACACCGGTCTCTAAGATAACACCAAGGTCTTCGTTTAGATTTTTGTTGTTGTGGTATTGATCTTAATCTTTTAAGAATTTCTTCTCCCACTCTTTGCAAAGAATGATGATTAAGAATAAATTCTTTTCCCTTTTTAGCTTTAGTTGTAGCTTCATTTGTATGAGTATAAACTCTTCTCATTAAATGAGCAGCATCATGGATAAGAGGTTGTGCCCAAAATCCAGAAGGTGGATAAGGTGGAATTCCTTCGCCTATTTGAACTAATTGATAAGAGCATAAATAACTATTTTCTTCATTCATAAAGTCCATGTTTCCTGAATAAGCTGTGGCAATCACAGGTTTTTCAAGAAGCATAGCTTCTGAAAGTGTTAATCCGAATCCTTCAGAACGATGCAATGACACATAACAGTCGCAGCAATTCATTAAATCGATGCGTTCATGAGCATCCATCATTTTGTCTAACCAAATGATTCTTGAATCTTTTTCAATCGTTTTTAAAAGTTGATTTAACTCTTTGGAATAGTTCTGACTATCTTTTGATTTAATAACCAGCTGTACGTCTCTTCGATCCGGAAACGCCTGCTGAAAAGCATGAATGAGTGCTTGTGGATTTTTCCGCTCTAAAACGCTTCTAAAACTGAAAAAAAATAAAAAAGTAAATCGATCGGGCAAATTAACGGATTTTTTGGTTGACTCGTGCGTTAGATTAAAGGATTCCAACGGTTGAGGAATATGATAAACAGGTACAGAAGTAATTTTGGAAAAAATTTTTTCCATATAACGACTTGTGGTCCATATTTCATCCATGTACCCCCACCCTTCTAAATTAAGACGAGTGGCTTGGGTCGTTTCCCAAAAAAAAATTCCGATGTTGTATCGGTTTTTAAAAGCATTCCAACCAAATTTTTGTATAATTGGAGCTACATGACCTGCATCAATTGAAAAAAGATTAATGGAATATTTAAATTCATTGTCGATAGGATATAAAAACGATTCTTCTTTTACATCACCTAACAAATCATTTGCAGAAATTAAACAAAGTGGGATATTAACTTCTCTTAATGCTTCAAATATTAATCGTGTCGATTCTCCAAGACCAAATCCTTTGCCAAAGTATCCGATTAAATTAACACCCACATGAGCAGCTGAAACCATATCTAAACCTTAATGGCAAAAAGATGTTTGATAGGGTGAATGAGAATCAGATGAAGCTTTAGTAGCCATGTGAATCAAATTCATTTTAGCATAATCATATTTAAACATTCGACCAACCATTTCTTCAAATGGTGTTTCTGGCTTCCAATTTAATTTTTCCCATGCCTTTGTTGGATCACCTAAAAGTAAATCTACCTCAGCTGGTCGATAAAATTCCTTGGATACTGAAAAAATTAGATCTCCTTCAAAATATCCTTTTTCATCTTCACCTGAACCTTTCCAATCAATATGTCCTGAAGAACGATTTGTCATTAATGCGTAAGATTGAACTGTAGCTTCGCACCATTCTTTAACTGTTCGTGTTACACCCGTCGCTACTACAAAAGTTTCTGGTGTTGGGTGATTAATTATTTTATACATGGCCTTAACATAATCTTCAGCATATCCCCAATCTCTTTTGGCTTCTAAATTCCCAAGTGTGATCGGTGTTAAAGGCTGCTTTCTTTCACGATCAGAAAAATATTTAGCTACACCTTTTGAAATTTTACGAGTCACAAAATGTTCTCCACGGCGCTCATGCTCATGATTGAATAAAATCCCTGATGACGCATGAATGCCAAAACTTTCATGATAATTAATGGTAGCATAATGAGCAGCGACTTTTGCTACTCCATAAGGAGAGCGTGGATGAAAAGGGGTTGTTTCTTTTTGGGGCGTTTCGAGGACTTTACCAAACATTTCAGAACTCGATGCCTGATAAAATTTAATTGAACGATCAATATTTCGAATTGCTTCTAATATGTGTAATGCACCCATCCCAGTAATTGAAAATGTATTTAATGGAGCATCCCAAGAATAAGGAACAAAGGATTGTGCAGCTAAATTAAAAATCATTTCAGGTTGAGAACGTTCAATAGCTCGATGAATCGATTCTTGATCCGTAATGTCTCCATCTAATAAATGTACTTTTGGATGTTGATTCAAATGAGCAATACGTCCCTTATTTGAAGAAGCACTACGCCTGACTAATCCATAAACGGTGTATCCCAGTGATAAAAGATAGTCTGCTAGGATAGATCCATCCATTCCTGTAATTCCAGTAATTAACACATGTTTTGATGAAGGCATGGGAATTTCTCAAGGTGATAAAGTTATAAAATAATTTAAAATGGCTGATCTTATAGAACTTTTTTTGGGCTGTCAATGATTATGTAAACGTTGCATTGTTAACCAATAGAACGCAAAAAAAACAAGATAAATAGTAGCTGAAGGTAATCAGGTCCCACCCCATCCCGTCATACGCATCAATATAATTCATGCTAAAAATAAAACAGGATAGGCAGGCATAGGCATCAGGCTAACTTGTCTTCATATAATAAAAATCTTGTTCTTGTATGGCTTGAAGACTTGTTTTTCTTTTTCTACTTTGATGTGCTAAGCATGTCGTTATTAGATCATCAAGATGTCTCT
>JAUXSJ010000223.1 GCA_030679615.1 Parachlamydiaceae bacterium
TGGAGGATTGCGGAAGCCCTGATAATTATTTTCGCTATATCAGGATGATTAGGTGTAACAAATGCCGACAACATTTCGGGCAGCATGCTTATGCCATTCCATTGATCGTATGCAAGTATATTAATGCTGTAATTCTCTTTAAATAGAACATCAGTATCAGTCTTAATGACTAATGTAAAATGTCCGACAATTCTCTCCGTAAGTTCAGCCAGGTACTTCGTAATTGATTTAATATCGATTGCGCCAACATCGACCAATTCATTTACCGGTAACAAATCAATTCGTTTACTCCAGGCAATTGCAAACTCCGGATCAGCTGTTATTTCTATGCTAATATTGACTAATTCAGTTTCACTAATATTTTTGATGGTTAGTTTTCTGACTACAGGTACATGATTTTGCTGCATAGCAAAATTCACGATGGAACTGTAAATTAATTCAACTTCAAGTGCAGCTTCTATAGGGCTCATATTGTATTGCATTTATGGTGATTGACTTAAGAATAACCAACTATTAAAATATATATGCAGTTTAAGTCTTCACTTTCCCAAACGATTCCAATTCTAAAAATCTTGATTCAAAAAGATTATCTGGCATCTTCATTTTAAGTAGTTTATGAATTTTTTGATCATGGGTATACATGATGATTTGTTTCCCATCGTTTACGACAAGCCTTCATAGCAAATCAATTGTTTATACAATTCTAATGCTGTTTGTTAAACTTTAAGTAAGTTATTTCAATTTCCCAAAACTTTCAAACTCTATAAAAGTAGATTTAAACAGCTCAGAAGGAATTTTCTTTTGTAGTAATAAATGAAAATTCTCTTCGTGGGTCGAAACAATTAGTTGCTTATCTAAGGATAATGTCAATCCTCTGAATAAATCTATAAACGAAAGAATATTAATACTATCCATTGATTGAATTGGATCGTCAATAAAAATACAATCCACAGACTGTCCCTTATCATCCTTAGTTTTTAAAGCTCGAGCTAAAAAAATACTTAAACTTAAAATGTTTACCTGAGCAGTACTAAAATATAATGAAGGGACGGATTTTAATAGGTTCCCACTTTCATCAAGTGAAATTGTATAAATCTGTAATCTGGGTTTGTTTTCAGCAAAATCACATTCGAACTCAATCTCTTTGTAATCGGGATGAGGGTCAATTTTTTTATAAATGGCATTGATTAAAGGGCTATAAAAATAGGCTTCAATGTTATCTTTGAGGTATGTTTTTAAGTTTTCTTTTTCGTTGTTTAACTCTTTCTCGGCACTACCCAACTTCTTTAGATTGCCATTGATTTCTTCAATTTGATCTTGTATTATTTTAGATTCTGTAGCTTTTATGCAAGCGTCATTTAAAATTCTGACTATTTTATATTTTTCAATTTTCGTTTCAGTTTGTTTTTCACGTTGTTTCTGCTCGGCTATTAAATCTATAAACGCTTCTTCGATTTGAAGTTTATCTTTATCACTTATCTCTATACCAAACTCCGACTGAATATAATTTTTATAGCTTTCATAGACCCTCAATGCCATATTTTTAGTATCGGCTACTTGCTGGCTTTTTTGGATGTATTCATCCTTAGCTAAAGGATGACTGGATAGCTTTATCTTTAAATCTTCTAAAACCTTATTTAGCCCTTCTTTTTTCTCTGTTAAATCAGTAATAGTGAGCTTGATACTCGTTATATGTTCTGATAATATGGTTTTTTCAATAGTAGCACTCATCTCCCTAATGAGATACTCTCGTACTTCGTTATAGTCTTTCGACGACTGATGTTTTAAAAGATTAAGTTCTGAAATGCTTAATTTTTCTTTAGTAGATTGAATGAATGTTTCTTTCTCTGATAGTGTGTCTTCATTTTTTTTGATCTGATTAGAGCACTCTGCTATTTGGTTATTTATTTTTAATAGCCCGTCTTGTACTTTGGCTGATAATTCCTCAAATGTTTTTGTATCACCCAATGACAAATTGATTTCGTTTAAGACCGATTGGTTACTGTTTAATTTCTCTAAATTGGACTTTCGCTCAGAAGTTAGTTTATCTATTACATTTTGGATGTTCCTGTAATCCGATAAAAAAGGCGCTTTGACTGTAGAAAGTGCTTTTTTAATCGCTTCTTTATCAGCAGATAGCTGTAATAGCAGTTTGTTTATTTTTGCTTCCGTCTCTGTTTTTTCTTCTAAATATCTTTTTAATTGATTACCTAATAGCTCATTAGATAAAATACTTTCAGATAGCTTTTCAAATGTGCCATAGTCCTGATTGCAGAGAGGGCAGTTTGAACTTTGCGACTTATTTGCTAATTGCAGCCCGGAATTGACGAAATCGCTAACTTCTTTGTTGAATTTAGTTAGATTGTCAATTTTAGATTGAATTTCTTGAACGTCTTTTTTTAATTCCTCCAGGTCATTTTCTTCAGCTACGAAGTGGATTACTAATTGTTTATAATCGTCAAATAATTTAAATTCTAACAAAAGTTGAGTGTCATCATTAACCTTACTTTCATAATACGCAAATTCATCTAAAGTTATTTTTAAATCATGCTGTTTCTTCACTTCGGCATCTATCGATTTTGATAAATCATCAATAGTCTTTTGTAAATCAACAATAGCCTGAGCAATTAATTCTAACTGTGTTTGTTGTGCCGGTATATTATTTAATTTAGACTGAGTACTCTCAAGAGTGTTCTTCAATTTGTCAAGCTCTTTAAGCTTGTCCTTTTTCTCTTTTTCAACATCAAATTTTGCACGCTCGGCGTTAAGTATTTTGTCTTTAAAACCTGCAATGTCCTTCTGTAAACTATCTATCTCTTTTTGAATGCTAAGAAATGTTTCAGACCGCTTCTCAATATTGAGAGCTTGCTCCAATCTTTTTTGCTGGCTTTTTAAATCCTTATCGTAAGCCCTGAACTCGTTGTTAGTCTTTTCCTGCTCTTCAAACCATTTAACTATCTGGTTCAATTCTTTGAGTAGCTCGTCGAGTTGTGAAATTTTGCTTTTATTGTCGAGGTAGGAAAATATCCCGCCGTCAGGTTTACCATCTTCAGACTTTTCTCCATCTCTGGCTAATACTATAGTTTCGGCACGTAGCTTAACCTTGGTTAGCTGTTCCTCCAAGGATAATAATCGAACATCAATATTCCGGGACAAGTTATCATGAGCGGTCTGATTAAATGTGTTTTGATCAATGAAGCTTAAACTCTCATTTTCTTTTTTAAGTTCACCGATTACTTGATTAAGCTCATCAAACTTTTTAAACTCTTGCTCAAAGTCAATTTCGACTTGAATTTTAGCCTCTTCTTTACCTTTGCTTTTAATTAATTCTTTTCTCTCATCATTAATATATCCTAAAAGAGTATTAATCTTCTTATAGGCGGCATCATACTTTTTTAGATTATAATCTATTTCTAGAAACTTCGTATATCTATCTTCAGCTTTCTCTTCTTTTAAAAAGGCATCGATTAAATCTTGTGTTAATACTTGATTTTGAAAATACTCGTTCGCTGGTTTTTCATTATTTTTATAAACCTTCCTTACGTTTATAATATTCTCAAATTTTTGTAAACTAGTTTCAACTATTACTTTTCCAGACAACGAAGACTTGTTCAATAACAAGGGAGCATCATTATCTTTTCTAATTTTCTCAAAATCAACCATCCTATCAAAACGTTGAATTTTATGTGTAATCCCCCATTCAACAGC
>JAUXSJ010000231.1 GCA_030679615.1 Parachlamydiaceae bacterium
TAAAAGCATAAACAGAATTGCAATATGAAATTTCTAGTGGATGCTCAGTTGCCTAAGAGTTTGTCCATCTGGTTTAAGGAAAAGGGGATTGATTCTATTCACACTTCCGAGCTCCCAAGTAAAAACAGTACAACCGACGAAACGATTAACAACTATTCTTTGAATGAAAAGAGAATTGTCGTTTCTAAAGATGCTGATTTTCTGCAGTCATATAAATTAAACGGCAAACCTTACAAACTTCTTTTGATAACAACCGGCAACATTACAAATCAAAAACTCAAAGAAATTTTTGAGAAACAGATTGAGAATATTCTTCTGATGTTTGAAGAAAACTCATGCGTTGAATTAACACACGAGAATATCATTATTCATAATTAAATACAGAAAACTTTCTGTTCATTCCATACCACTATTATTGCTTTTTGTTTCGTCACGGTGGGACCGTGACGACGGGGGAAAATCATTTATTGTTTTTATTTTCAAAATATTCCATAGCAATTAACAAATTATCTTCAGCATCACCTTGATGGAGAGCTAGGTGACAATTAGAACACAATAACATTAAATCTTTTGTATGATAAATTTTACTTTCTGTCAAAGTGCCAAGTGGAATAATGTGGTGCACCTCTATAATATCAGAAGTAAGAAAAGGGTAATTGTCAAGGAAGTTGAAATGGCATAATTCGCAAAATATCTTATCGTTACTGCTCAAGAATTCTTGAATTTTTTGATTGCGTAATTTTTTATCCCTCTCAATTGTTTTGTGAACAGCAAGTTTACGTTCACCTTCAAAAGCAAATGGATAAGATTTTATAACTGTATTTTTATTGGAATGATTATCACGTGACCTTGGTCCATTAATTTTCGATAATACTTCAACATCAGCACGTGAAATTTGCCTAATATCATTCCTTAAATATGGATCTGGGATGCTTGATAGTTTGGGTTTTTTATAGTGCCTTTCAGTTGCTGCTTTTAGTGCTGATATTTTTGCTCCTTCTTCACCAAATTTTAAAACAGAATAATTTTCTCTTTCGATAATATGATTTTTATTATACCACTTAGCTTGCCAATAAATATATGGCTGATTCTTGCCTGGATCAACATGATGACTTATTCTTTTTTCAGGTTCAAGAGGTAAACTTCTTTTGTGTATATGCTTTAATGTAACCGGAAAGTTTTTAAGAATTTCATGACGGTAAATTATTGCTTCTCTAAATGCATCTTGAATTGATTTATAAATATTATCGCTAAATAATTTTTGAAATTGGGCTCTGTCGCGGGTAACTCTTACAAACCACCCATGCACATTTTCATAATCAAATCGAACAATACCTTTAGGGATATAATAATACTCTTCATCATTAAAGGCTTGCTGCAATGTTTCATGTAAAAAATTATCATCAAACATTTTATTTACCTAATTGCTAACGACGTTGTCTAACCGGCAGCCCAGAACATGAATGCCAATTAAACGCAACAACTTATTATTTATAAAAATGTTTCTAAGAACAAACTACCTTAAAGAGTAACTAAACTTTGCAACACAACTTTATAATTACACAAACCTGTCCGCCGTTTTCTGGCTGATGCTGCACTGAATAAACAGTTTACCCCGCAGTTCTTTTGCGGGGCTGTTCGTGTTGAGCGGCGGGTTATGTTACGTCTTATCAAATAAACTTTCTCCATCTTTTCGCAATCTCTTTTCCAATTTTTGATGACATCTTTCATGTAAGAGAATTGCATGTTTCAAGTCATTTGTATTACCACCTTTTGAATGAGCAATTACATGATGAGATGAAGCATTTTTAAAATGCATTTCTTTACTACATTCGGCACATAAACCTTTCTGCTTGAAATATAATATTCTCTTTTGCTCGGTATCATGAAGTCTTTCTACATCCTTTTCAATAAATGGTCTTAAACGTTTGTATTCATCAAGAACAATGTCAAACCTATTTTTAATTGATGAGGATGTTGTCATTATTTTGGCTTCTAGTTTATATTTTTTATAGCTATCAAAAATATCCTTGTCCATCCCATCTGGTGGGTTAATGTCATAAATCGAGAAGGAATTTAGATTTTTCATAAATTCTTTCGCGAATTCAGAGAATTCATTTAATAAATCATAGTTATCAGCTTTCTTTTTACGTAAAAATGATATTAATAAATAAAATGTTGTCAGTTCACGAGGTTGTAAAGCTGTTAATATTAGGTTCAGACTTTGATGAAGAAAATCTAAGTTGCCTTTATAAAATGATACTTTCTTTTTGCTAATAGTTTTTTCATACTTTTTGATAATGACCATCATGTTTGCTAAATCTAAACTTGGGAATACTTTAATCTCAAAATCCGATTCGAGCTCGACAGCTAATAATTCTGCTGAGAGTTGCCTCAATCTGAATCTTTTATCGTTTCCTAAAAAAGTAAATAATGGATGAGATTCTCTTACATCACAAAATGTGTCCTTAAAAAAACCACGAAAAGCATTCAACTTTTCTGCTTTATTTAATGGGGTTCCTTCTTGTAAAC
>JAUXSJ010000234.1 GCA_030679615.1 Parachlamydiaceae bacterium
TTGGGCCTGAAGAAGGTATTCAGGCCGTCCCGGCCTGATAGCCAAAATAGATTCAGGCCAAAACAGCCTGCTGATTACCTTTAGATAAGCATGAGTTTCACTTTCAAACCAAAAGAGGCCACACTCCCCTGGGCTGTTGCAATTTAAGCCTTTCAGGCTAAGTAAGTGTAATATTTATGTAATTATTATTTTTAACCTGCGTATGCCTGTCCATCCTGTTCTTTATTCTTTTCATCCTGTAATTTTGTTAAATAATCTTCAAAGGATTAAACTTAATTTTTTCCTTAACTTCATCACATCGATTAGCGCATTCAATATGATCTTTTAAAGTATCCTGTTGAGTACATTTTAAATGACATTCAAACTCGCGAGGATGAAGAAAAGCCTCATAATTTCTGTAAATTCCATCTGACTTAACAAAGCCTCCGATTTTATTTAAAATTTGTTGCCACCTGCTGGCGTAGTATTTAGTTAAACACACTCTTTTAAAATAAATGTTATCATCGCTAATTACCTGAACTTCCTCTAAAGCTTTTTGACAGCTCAATTTCTTATTTTCTGAGGAAATGCTAAATCTCGATTCATTAAAAAGAGCTTGATCATAGTCTGCATAACAAGACATTATTTATCTCCTTAGTATTAAAAATTAAAACCTCCAAAAAAACTATTCATTTGTATAAATGTTTTTTTATAAGAGAAGCAATAATAATAATGTAATTTACTTTTATAACCTTCAATTCACCAAATTCTTTTTATCTTTAGTATTTTAAAAGATTTAATAAAAAATTTATAGATTTTTTTTTATTTCCTAGACATGGTGAAAAGAAATCACCAATAGGTTTTCACCATGTCACATGTATTTTCTCTAGGTTCAATTTCACCTCAAAGACAAACTGCTCAAGGCTCTCGTTCAGACGCTACACAATTAAATTTTCCTGTATTAAAAGGAATGGCCTTGTCGATTTTAAAGCTTAAACCTAATGGATACCGTGAGCCTCATTGGCATCCGAATGCTAATGAATTAAGTTATTGCGTAAAAGGAAAGGCTCTCATGACCATGTTTCACCCTGGAGCTGGTCACGAAACTTTTATCATTGAACCTGGAACACTTTCATTTGTTCCTATGGGTTATTTACATCATATTCAAAACATTGGGGATGATGAATTGTCTATGCTTGTTTGCTTTAACAGCGAAAAACCTGAAGACATTGATCTTTCCAACGCCGTTCATGTCGTTCCAAATTCAATTATGAGTGGTACTTTTAGTCAAAATCTTTCCTTTTTTAATGAATTTCACACAAACGACACATCTGTTTTCATTGGGGAATTTAAAAAACAACCCACGACTCATCTTGAATGGGAAACGAATCGTTTTAAAATGGATATTGGATCTGTAGTTCCTCCTGTTCAAAATCAAGGGGGTTGGGTCAAAATGAGTAATGAATTTTTATTTCCCAGTTTAGACGGATTGGCTTTATACCTATTGCAACTCAATTCAAAAGGAATTCGAGAACCCCATTGGCACCCCAATGCTCATGAGCTCAATATTGTGTTAAAAGGTAGCGCTAAAATTACTTTATTATCACCTGGTGGGGCTATTGACACGTTTGATATGAAAGAAGGCGATATCAGTTTTCTTCCGAAAGGGTATTTTCATTATATTGAGAACACAGCATCTGCTGATACGCAAATGGCAGTTTTCTTTAGTCACAAAAGTCCATCAGATATTGGTTTATCTGGATGCTTAGGAGCTTATTCAAATGATTTATTAGCTGATTTATTCCAGTGTCCCGCAAATTATTTAGATAAATTCCCAAAATATCAACATGATCTATTTGTAGTAGCTGGTGGGGGTTAGCACTATTACAGAAATTTCAACTTGATTTTCAACGGACGAGGTATTAACCTAGCACTTCTGTAAATATAAAATTTTATTTGGAGTGCGAAGGCCCTGCCTTCGCTTTTTTCACGGAACTACGCAAAGATGACCTGGCACCATTCTCCATCGCATCGAACTCAGTCTACAGGAGTGTATATGGTCACTGGAGCAACTCTTCGTAAGGAACATTTTTTTTCTTCTGACGCATCTCTTGACATGCTTGATTTTATTCTTAAAGAAACCATTGAAAACTATAAATTAGGCCTTCAAGCCTGGGCTCTATTTCCTAATCATTACCACCTTATTATTCTTATTTACCCAAATTCTCGGCCCTTGCAATCTTTCATTAATCATTTCCATTCTATGAGCAGCAGAAAACTGAACATATTAACAAATTGTCCCGGAAGAAAAATTTGGTTTCAATATTGGGATACGCAATTAACCTATAGAACATCTTATTACGCTCGTTTGAATTACGTGATGAACAATCCCGTTAAGCATGGATTAGTACACCATGCAGAAAACTATCCTTGGTGTTCAGCAAAGTGGTTTAAAGAAAACACTCCCGAAGGAAACTATCGAACCATCACTTCGTTTAAAACTGATACTATTTCTGTTATAGATGACTTCTAAAAAAAGCGAAGGCAGGGCCTTCGCACTCCATAGAGTGTCTTCATCTAATTGTGAATGGATAAACTAGCTCGATGACAAATTAGACAAAATGCACTTGAAACCAACCAGCCGCCAATTCCGCAACTTGCTCTAACGCACCTTCTTCTTCAAATAAATGCGTTGCTTTTGGCACAATCTCAATTTTCTTTTCACATAATAGCTTCTCATAGGCTTGATGATTCAAATCGATAACAACATGATCATTCCCACCCACAATCAGCAACGTAGGTGATTTTACTTGAAATAATGAAGTAAGGGCTAAATCAGGTCGCCCCCCACGAGAAACTACTGCAGAAATTTCATTTCCCTTTTTTGCAGCTGCCATCAATGCGGCGGCAGCCCCTGTGCTTGCACCAAAATACCCAACTTTATAGGATTGTGTTAGTTTTTCATTTTTTAACCAATCTGTTACAGCAACCAGACGCTCAGCTAACATTTCGATATCAAATCGAAATTCCCTTGTTTGATCATCTACAATCTCTTCCTGCATTGTCAATAGATCAACTAATAACGACCCTAAATTATTTTTATTTAGATATTTAGCTACAAATTGATTACGCGGACTTAATCGACTACTTCCACTTCCATGAGCAAATATCACAATCCCTTTAGCTTGATCAGGCACTCTTAAATTTCCTAAAAGATAAAAATCTTTGATAGGAATCTGAACTTCTTTATTTACTTGATTTCCAATACTTTCTTTCTCTGTATGTTCCCGTTTAGATGAAGCTTTTAATAACTTAAGAACTTCATTGTCCTCAGTTTGATAAAAAGAAATATAATACATAGAAACACTTCCAAAATCTTCTGAACTATAAAGACAAATCACCTCATCTGCCAATTCTTCGGTTAATTTTAATGCATGAGAAGAGGCAACAGGGACAGCGACGATGACTTTTTTAGCGCCCTCTTTTTTCATAGCCTTAATACTGGCTAGCATGGTTGCACCTGTTGCCATTCCATCGTCAATAAGAATAACTGTTTTTCCTTGAATATGAGGACGAGGTGTTGCTTGTTGATATAGTTCTAAACGTTGATGTGCTTTAGCTAATTCACTCTCAATTTCTTTATTTAAATAAGAATCGGTGACATGAAGCAATCGAATGATTGAGGAATTAAAAACTCCTTCTCCATTTTCTACGATTGCACCAAGCGCTAATTCAGGATTTCCTGGAGCTCCAATTTTTCTTGGAACCACAACATTTAATGGTAAAGAGAGTTCTTTGGATATAACGGAAGCAACAACGACTCCCCCTCTGGCTAATCCAATCACTAGAGTATCTTTTCGATCTCGATATTGTTCAAAAAAAGGAACTAATAATTTACCTGCGTGATATCTATCCTGAAAAACAAGAACGGATCCAACCATGATCAACTCCTTTTTTGTGATCATGAAGGAACAAATAAATTTTTTCAATTATTACTAATTATATAAATAAGTTATTTAGAATTAACGAGTTGTGCAGAATAACACAAAAACAGACTGAACGATTAGTGCTGTCAACTTAAGCCACAAAATTCCTTCTTTTCAAGGAATTGACACAACTTTTAGGGCTTCTTCGTAATTTTCTTCATATTCATTTTTATATTTAAAACTATCTTCAGGATCTATTGTAGAATAATTTAAAATTCCCTGTAAGATTTGAGCATTTGAAATATCAGGGTCCTTCAAACTTCTACCCTTTCTATCATGATTGTAAATAATAATTTGTATATTTTTTATTGTAAAAGGAGGTTCGTTAATAAATTCTTGAATCTCCTTGTTTTGATTAACTTGCTCCAATAATTCTTGAGCTGCATTTATAAGTAATTCTCGTAATTGATCTTTAGTATAAGAGCTTTTTGTATCAAAACATAGTGTTAATTCTTGAATAGGACCTCCTGGCATAGCTGTACCTGCGCCAAAAGGTTTAAGATTATATTTCTCTTTAATAATTTTTGCTGTCTTACCTAATATACTGTTGACGAGCTGTTCTCCTTTGGATGGATGATATTCTTGTTTATTACTGGTCATAATAAAACCTGTAAAGATCAATAAAATGATTAATAAAATAAAGGTAATCTTCATAACATTTTGCCTGTATTAAAAGGAAATAAATAGGATCTATCACCTGGGTTGCCATAATCGAAGTCAGCTCTTCGCCTAAAAACTGTGATGGTAGATCGTTTACACGTTTATAAATGCACTTGGAACCATCACCTAAAGTTAGTTCACAAATATCTCCTTTGCAATGAAGTTGGTTGTTTTGATGATTGGTTTTCCAATTGATTTCTTCAGCATAAGTATTAACTAACCCTAAAGCATTGTTTAAGGCATCTATTTTGAGCGGGTCTTTAGTCGATCCATTTGTATTCCTCCACCCAGTGTAAGGCAGAATTCCTCCCGAACGTTCTCCTATGAAAGCAGAAGTCCATTCAAATCGATCTTTGCCAATGGTGCATGATTTTCCAGAAGGATCCTTTCCTATAACAAAAAATCTTTGAGGAAAAATTCTCCATCCACCTTTATAAGATCTTGTAATGATATCTTTTGTGCTATAAAAACGCTGCAAGACTAAAGCATCAGGTCCTTCAATCACTAAATCTGTTACAGATTCGCAATAATCACCACTAATGACATTCACACTGTTTTGAATGAAGGCATCTGGATCTGATTCGGTAGAAATAAGTTGCAACTGACTAGAAAAAAGAGCAGGTGAATATATACAAAAAAAAGCAAGAAATATTAAAAAAGCAGTGTCGTAAAAAAATCATATTAATTTTCTCAATTATTTTAAATCGTTAAAAGGCTTAGAATATAAAGAAAAATTTAATTTTCACGCAGTTAAAAGTGAACGAATAATAAATATTTTAAAACCTTTAAGATTATGACAAAGTACAACGAGAAGATTTTTTGTAAGTTCTCAAAATTCATGACAAGGCGAAGCTTGAAAAGGTAACCAGGCCGTCCCGGCCTGCATCAGGGCGGGACGCCCTGATTACCTTCAGATGCCTTTGTGCTCTGTGATTCTTTAAGGTGATTTAGTAAATCGCTTTTCCTGAATAGAAAAGAAAGCCATGATTACTAATGAAACAATAGCAGCCAAAATTAGAATCAATTTTGATGAAAGAATAAGCAAAATTCCCCCAAGCAAACAAATCACTGCATCGCCAAGAACACGTAAAGAGAGTTGAACCCCCATCACTTCCCCTTGGATCGTATCAGAAACTGAATCAGAAATTCTTACGGTTAAAAGTGTTACTCCTAAACCAACCACCAGTCCAATTAAACAAAAGAAAATCATCATCAAAGCAGAATGATTAATAATTGTTGTCCCAATCAATAAAACAGCCAGAGCCCCTATCGATCCAATAATCCCTACCCGACTCGATATTTTTTTTACAGAATAAGAAGCTAACCAACCGTTTCCTACAGCTAGACCTAAGCAAAGCATTGCATTATACCACATCAATTGCAAAGGTCCAATGAACCACTTTTCTGTTAAATAAACCGGTCCAAACTCATAAAAAATATCCACCGCCAATGTAAAGCAAGTAGACACAATCATTAAAAATCTAAGTTCTTTATTTTCAAATAATTTCGTAAGTCTTTTTGTCAATTTAAAATTTCTCAATAGATCAGCCCATTCTAAACGTTTATGACGGTTAACTTGATCTCCATCTAACATAAGGGTTGAGATGATCGAAAGGAGGATAAAAAGCAATCCGATGAAATAAAATGGTGTAGAAAAAGTAAATCCTTGAAAAAGATCATCTTCTGTAAGCACGCCTCCAATAAAAGGTCCTATTAAAAAAGCTATAGATGCAGCTGCATTGATTTTTCCAAAAGTTTTATGTTTTGAAATCGATTTTAGATCAGCAGCCATCGCACGTGCAATAGCTATATTTCCTTCCATTAAACCAGCTGCAAAGCGACTGAAAATGACTAACGATAAATTTTTCCATTCTAAAGCAAACCCTGTTAGCCAATTACAAAAAGCAGCTATCACTAAACTCCACACTATTAGGTGTTTTCTTCCGTACTCATCTGAAAGCGCTCCCAAAATGGGAGAACCAATAAATTGTCCTAATGGGTAAGCAGCGAGCGTAATCCCTAATAAAATTGCATGGATTGAATGATCCAAGTTGGCAGGCAAAATAGAATAAGTTGGATTTAAAAAAAGGGCAGGAAAAATTAAATAGGGCATGGAAATGCCCAAAAAGCCTAAAAAAACAATTAATAAAACGACCCATAATTGTTTAGTTTGGCTTTTTGGCTTCATTATCGTTAACTCTACAGTTAGTTTTCAGGCAATATTGTTGCGGACGCACTTTCACTTACTTCTTCTGAAGGTGTATTCAAATAAGCAAGTGAAATGGCTCCTTCTTTTTTCAATTTTTCAATGACTTGACTCATAAGTAATCTTTGAGCCTCATCACTAAGTTTAGAGTGGATTTCCCTAACTTGTGATGCAATAATGGTTTTATCTTCAATAGACTCTCCTTTTTCATTCACTCGATAGAATGTCAGATTTCCATTTGGGAATGTCATTAAAGAAGACCATGAACCTACTGGCAACTGTAATGCAACTGTTAAATCTACACCCTCTTCATGAGATTGTCGATTTAAAGTTTTATTTTCTTTTTCTACTTTCCATTGATTTGCTAAGGATGAGTGATTAGCAGGATCATTAATCCAATCTTTTTCTGAAGTTGGATTCAACTCTAACCCTTTCTTTACTTCATCAAGATATGGATAAAATCTTAAAGAAGCCAATAAATCTTTATTTACTTCACTCGAATTTTCCGGAGCAATTTTCTTTTGAACAGA